>RGBY01000034.1 GCA_009919445.1 Planctomycetia bacterium | reverse complement strand
CGTCGGCAGAAGTGGCGAATCAAACAGCGGGAGCTGGAGCTCACCGCAGCCAAGAATCTGGTACTGCCCAGGCTTGATCTGGTCGGACGTTGGCGGTTTCTTGGTGTCGGCCATGAGCTGTTGGGGGGACGTTCATTCGATGCTAATCAACCATCAGGTGATTTCCTCGAGGGAACCGATGCGTACTCAACTCTGTTGAGTGGAGATTTCCAGGAATGGCAGGCAGGGGCCCAGTTCCTTTGGCCAAGGCCCGGGCCCAGCTTCAGGATGAAGAGCTCGAGGTCTCTCATGCCCTCGTCGAGGCGATCCGGAACATCGATACCAACTTTGCCCTTGCCCAGACCAACTTCAATCGCCGCGTGGCGGCCGAACGGCAAGTGGAAGCGGTCCAGGCAGCCTACGATGCCGGCACCACCACCTTTGATCAGCTGCTCGATGCTCAGCGGCGTCGGGCTGAGGCTGAGAGCTCCTACTACCGATCGCTGGTCGACTACAACCGATCAATCGCCCAGTTCCATTTCCGCAAGGGATCACTGCTGGAATACAACGGCGTGTTTCTCTCGGAAGGCCCCTGGCCGGGGAAGGCCTACTTTGATGCCCATCGTCGGGCCCGTCAGCGGGATGCCAGCATCTACCTCGACTATGGGCACTCTCGACCCGGGGTCTTTAGTCGGGGCCCGATTACACAGCAGTTCAATACGGTTGGGGCTGCTGCCAATGCGGTGCAGATGCCACCCCGCGACCCGGCTACCCGAGAATTGCCAGCCCTGCTGCCGACGGAAGCTGGCGAACAGGCAGAAGAACTGCCGGTTCCTGCCGCCGCCCCGAGTTTCCCGGCTGCTGCGGCCGAGTTTCCCGGCACAGAACTGCCAGCCCCAGGCCGGTCGGCCTCAGCCATTGATGCGACTGCGGCAGTTCCTGCGGCTGGTATCAACACCCACCGGGATGCAGAACTCATGACCGTCGGCTGGCAGCAGCCGACAACGCCGACCGTTGCTCCGGTGGCAAGTCCCGACGCCGCCGCTGCCCAGTTGCGGTAGTCGATCTTCAACGCGAGTCAGTGGCCGCAGGAAGCGGGAAGCGTGAGGCTGCGATCGCTGCCGCAACCGCATCAGCATCACGCCGCCGCAGCTGCTCAACCGCCTGTCGGGCAGCTGGTTGTGGGCAGGCCACCAGATAGCCCGCCACCGCCGGCCGGATCAGCGGGTCATCTTGGCCAAGTTCATCCCAGAGCGGGACGATCGCAGGGAGCGCCTCCCAGTCCTGATAGCGGGCTAAATCGATGATGGCCTCCCGAGCCAGATGCGGGAGTGCCAGCAGCCGGCGGGTGGTCGCCACGGTTTGGTGGCGAGGCATGGTGTCGGCCGGCTCTTCCCAGGCAAATCGTAGGGCGTTGAGCAGGTGTCGCTGATCGACCGGACTGGCCGTTTCTGCAAACAGTCCCAGAGCAGTGTTATTGATTGCCTCAGCACCGTCAGCGATGAGCAGCCCGGCAAGCAGGCCGTCAGTGCCGGCCTGAAAGTCACTCCCACGCGGTGCGGCAAGGGCCTGGTGGAGGGCCTGCCGACAACAGCTGGCCTCACTGCCCTGTCGCTGTCGGGCCACCAGCCCGGCAGCCAGTCCATAGAAGCCGCGTCGCTGCGGGTTGATGGCGGGGTCGGTTAGCCAGCTGGCCAGCTGCTCTGCATCCAAGGCAGTGGTCGCCTCGCGGACCACTGCAAAAGGAGCGAGGGCATATTCGGCGTAGGCATCAGCGGCGATGGCAGCATTGGGATGCTCAAGCCGATGGGCAAACCAGCGGAGTCGGTCGGCGGCTTGCTGTGGATCCGTGACCGGCGGGGCCGCGGTCAGACAGTAGCCAATCAGCAGTTCATCCGCTGCCACGGCCTGCCAGTCTGCGGGGCGGGTTTCAAAGAGCACGGCCGTGCCAGAGAAGGCAGCGGTGACGGCCGCAATGAGGGGCTCGCGGTTTTCGGCGACCGGCCTTAGCTGGTCGCCGACGGCGGTGGCCAGCAGCCCTTCCGGCTGCTGGCGGCGACCGGCCTCATCTGGGGTGGCGGGGGCCAGGGTTTCACCAACGCCAAAGGTCAGGCGCCGTCAGGCCGAGCCAGAACAATGGAAGCAGCAGTCTCTTGCGCGTCTGCGGACCTGCGGCCGGATTGATGGGAACAAATCGCATGACTCAGCGGACGGTTTCACCAGCTAGTGCATAGATTGCCAGGTGGTTGCCATCGGGGCCTTTGAGTTCAGCCAGATCAAACACGCCGGTGACAGCCACCGGTCGGATAGAAAAATCAGCCGTCTGGCCCGGCTGCATTTTCACGACAATGCAATCATAGAGAGCCGCACCGGGACCGAAGCAGCATTCCATATTGTCTCGCACCAGCACGAACTGGGTCAGACCAGTCTGCTGAAAACTGGGCAGGATGTATCCACGGATGCGAACGGGCTGACCTTGGAGGGCGAGGACCCGCTCGGGAAGGAGATCACGGCTAAAGGCAGACCCTTTCTCCATATCAAAGGCGATGTCATCAAAGGAGATATCGCGAATGCCGGCGGTACGGGAATGCCCGCCAGTCGCCTGCTGGGGAGCCTGTGGTGTCCGCTGGCTCGGTTTGGTATCGCTGGCTTTGGGCGAACCGATTTCGTGCCGGTCACCACAACCGGTGAGCAGCAGCATTGTCAGCGGTATCAGCAGCCACTTACCGAGGGAAGGCATCTTCGATGTGATAGAGGACACCGCCTTCGATACCGTCTTGCCCGGCCGTCGGCCTGAGGACGAAACGTCCAGCGATCTTTTTTTGACGGGATGAGAAGGTGAGCCCTTTTTCGTCCTGAAGGTGCACCAGAACGCGGTCAGTGATTTTTGGGTTGCCTCCAAAACAGCAGTCTCCCTGGTCACGAACCAGCAGGAATTGGCGGATGCCGTGCTGCTGCTTCCCCGGATACATGTAGCCCTTGAGCAGGACGAGGTGGCCATCGAGATCACGGGCGGAGTCGGGCACGGAGGCTGCCGGGGCACCCTCCGCTGGCTCAAGCAGCCCATAGTGAATTCGCTCATAGCCCTCTGGTAGTTCTGCAGTGTAGACCCATGACAGATAACTCAGCCCGCCGACAAGGCAGACCGCGGAGACAGCAAGAGCCCCACGGGCCAGGAGCAGGCCGGTCAGCACATCAGGACGCCGGTGAATGTCCCGCCAGGCAATCAGGCTCAGTGCCATGCCGACGACTGGAACCGCCAGCAGCCACCAGTCAACGAAGGCGAGTGGGGAAAGCAGGGCGAGCACCCCGGCAGCGATAGCCGAGCCCGCCAGGGCCCGATAGTCGATGTCGTCATCGTCAAGCTGCTGGGCAGTTGGGGGTGGTGCGTCAAACAGTCCTGCTGCCATCGCGGTCAGTCGCCTCCGGAAACGCTCAGTGAGACGCTTTGGTTTTACTCGCGCCCGCCCGCAGCCAGGCTCGCGAAAGAAAAGCCACGACCAGCACCACCACGACCCAGAAGCCCCAGCGGAAGAGCGGCTGGTCATTCTCGGCCGCTGGCGCTGCGGGGACTGGACGGGATGCGGCTGGGTTTGAACCTGGGCTGACGACCAGTGCTTCACCAGAATCAGAGGTGATGTCGTCAGCGACAACATCGGCGACCCGGACGGGTGCGGTCTCGTCATCCGTAGCCTCTGGGGCAACGGCCGGCGCGGTGGTCAGACCAGCCAGTCCCGCCAGCGTCGCGGCACGCCGGACCGCCTCAGGATCAATCTCACGAAGTTTATCCATGGCGGCTGCGGCCGCTGGCAGCGGGCAGGCCTTCATGTAATTGACGATCGGCTCACGGACGAAAAGATTCTCTGGGGTGGCATCGGCATAGATCTTGGTCAGCCGGTCAATGACGGACCAGTCAGACCACCGGGCCAGGTCGGCAATGACCAGATCAGCAAGTTTGGGTTCATTGAGAAGCAGCCGGAGTGATTCCAGAACCCGTTCGCGGGGAATCGCTGCAGACTCTTCCCCCAAGAAGCGGAGCGCCATGACGGCGGCATACGTCTCGGTGAAGGGAACGTCACGGCCGCTTCGGTCAAGAAACAGCGAGTCAATCAAGTCGAGCCCGGTTGGTCCTCGCAGCACGACATAGCAGGCAATCAAGGCATCGAGCCCACTGCGGATATCGTCGGCATCTTCCCCCAGATTCTCTCCGAGCAGAATGCGTTCAATCCGCTCGGCGTCTGCCGGTGTTCCAGAAATGCCGAGCATGGTGGCGTAGAGTCGCCGCCGGTTGGCAGGAACGCTGGGGCTTTCAATCCACTCCAGCAGTTTGGTTGGATCCATGCGGGTTTCCAATCCCTGCACATCTTTGTAGGGGGCGACAGCGAACTCGTCGTAGGCATCGCGAGCCAGCGTGTCATCCTCATCCTCGAGATACTGCTGAAAGAAGGCGAGGCGGTCAGGGCCTGACTCTGGCAGGCGGTCAATCTTTTTCAAATAGGCAATGGCCCGATCACTGACAGCAATCGGGCTCGACCAGATCAGCTCAGGGGGCTCAACAGCCATCAGCAGGAACTGCTCGCCCACCGGTTTGGCTTCGATCATGATCGCCTCGATCAGCCGGTCCTCTTCAAGCAGACCAGCGTCGCGGACCAGAGCGTCACCCTTGAGAACATCGACAACAGCAAAGCGACCCTGTGGCAGGGGGCCCTCGGCGGTCGGGCTGAGGGCAGAGGCGGGTGGGGGTTCAACGAGCCGGGCAATCACGGCAACGGTACTCTGGTCGATTTCTTGGGCGAACGTCAGTGAGACAGCCGCACAGAAAGGACAGCCGACGGCCAGCCGCGCTGGTATGGCCAGCAGCAGGAGGACGAACAGGGGCAGCAACAGCCGCCGGTGGTGAGCAAGGTTTCCACGCATGCCTGTTAGTATAGGAGTTCGGCCGCCCTGCGGGGAACGGGCAGACGCACGAGGAACTGGGCCAGTGCCATCCAGGAACGGGCGGGGTCAGCCCAGCCAGCGGGCCACATCAGTCCGGTAGGCGGCCACAGCGGGGAGCAGGGCGGCGAGAATGGCCAGCACGATCAGAAAGGGCACCAACAGTGCTTCGGCTGGCGTGAATGAGAGAAAACCGGCGGTCACACCGGCATTGGTGGCAATCCAGGGTCCAATCAGCCCAACCACCCCGTGGCCCAGGAGCCAGCCACAACCACCACCCACAGCCGCCAGCAGAATCGCCTCGATGAGTACGGTTGCCAACACCACTCGGCGGCGGGCTCCGAGTGCCCGCATGATGGCCACGTCTCGGCTGCGTTCCAGGGCTGAGCCAACCATGCTCACCAGAATGCCAATGCTTGAGACAATGACCACCAAGGTCGTCACCAACAGGAAGAGCAGCTCAAGCGGTGTGACGAAGAGGTCAAGGAGGACACGGATTTCAGCAATCGGAAGTGCGGCCTGGGCATCACGGCCTTCGTTGATGGCGTTCCGCAGACCCATGGCGGTCAGTTCTGCCGGCAGGCCAGGCAGGGCTGCCGTTTCCAGCAGGATGGCCGTAACTTCCCGCTGGCTGTAAGGCAGCCGGCCGTCACCCGGGGCCGCAGCCGCAGCTTCATCGGCACCCTCGTTCTCCGTTCCCTCATCCGCAGGTGCAGCGGCGACTGGCTTGGCATGACCGTCCTGCAGGTAGAAGCCCTCCATGTTGACGAACACGCCTCGGTCTACCGGCGTGTCGGTGCGGGCCAGGATGCCGACCACGCGAAAGGGATCATGCACCTTGCCATCATCAGCACCATGGGTGGGGGCGATGGCATCGCCAACAGCGATGTCAAGTGTGTCCGCGACCTGACTGCCTATCACGGCGGCATAGCGATCGTCATCGCGGAAGTTCTCCCCGGATGAAAATGCGAAGGGCTGGCCATCACCGCGGCTGAGCCGGTCGAAGTAGGCGGCATTGGTGCCGACCACACGATGCCCACGGTAGTAGTCGCCCATGCAGATCGGCACGGCTGTCTGGGTGCTGGCCGCCCAGATGCCATCGGTGCCATCGGCTCGTTCGGCAGCCGGCAGAAAAGCGGTGTAGGTGTCCCAGGAAATATTCTCAATCGGCTTGCTGATGAGATAAACGCTGTTGAGCACCAGCTGCAACGGGCTGCCTTTGGCCCCGACAATCATGTTGTAGCCCAGCCCGGCCCCTGATTCGAAGGCCTGTTTGACCACCCCGCCGGTGACCAGTGTGGTCACGACCAGGGCGACGCCGAGGGCCATGGAAAGGGCAGTCAGGCTGCTGGTCAGCGCCCGTTGCCGAATGTTTCGCCAGGCAATGCCGAGCAGGCTCATGACTGGACTCCCGGGGCAGGGGCATGGGCGGCTGCGGCGAGGTTAAAGTCTTCGAGGCGATACCGCACCGGGAACTGGCTGGCCACATCGGGGGCATGCGTCACCACAAGTAGGGCGACACCCTCGGTGCGGCAGGTTGTCTGTAGCAGATCGATCACCTGCTGCTGGTGTGCCGGATCAATGCTGGCGGTTGGCTCGTCAGCTAGGAGTACCCGGGGGCGATTGGCCAGCGCCCGTGCCACGGCCACCCGTTGCTGCTGGCCGATACTGAGGGCCGCCGGCTTGTGATGCAGCCGCTCACCCAGCCCAACCGCTTGCAGGAGGGTTTCGGCCCGGCCCCGGTCGGTTGGTCGGGAGCCGAAGGCCATTGCCACCAGCACATTCTCCAGGGCCGTGAAGCCGGGCAAGAGATTGAACTGTTGAAAGACAAGGCCAATACGGTCAGCCCGCAGGCGATCCCTTTGGGGCTCGCTGAGTTTCATGATGTCAATTCCACCGATCGTCACCCGGCCCGCATCCGGCCGCATGATGCCAGAGATGACATTGAGCAGGGTCGACTTGCCCGAGCCGCTTTGCCCTTCGAGGGCGACCAGTTCTCCGGCCGCCACGCGAAACGACGGAATATCAAGAATCGTCAGGGGCTCACTCCCCGGCACCGCAAATGCCTTGCGAACGCCGGCCAGTTCGATCACTGGGGCAGGGGCAGGACTGTTCTGGGGCGAGGAGAAGGCCGTGGTCATCTCCACAGAATTGCCGGAATTGACCTGTGGTGTCAAAAGCTGCGTCTGGCAGCCGTGGGTTGCCGGCTTGGTGGGTTGTTCTGTCGGCGAATCGCCGGCTGTCGCGAAAGCAGTGTGGGTGATTGAGTGAGCGGGGCGGCGCGTGTATCATCCGCAGCGTATTTTCCGCTGGTTGAAGGCTGTTTAGCCGTCAATGGTTGGTGGCGGATCGGTTCGGCATCTCAAAGCAGGAGGAATGCTTGTGTCCATTCGCGTTGGTATCAATGGTTTTGGTCGGATTGGGCGGCTGACGTTTCGGGCGATCTACGAAAAATTTGGTCCCGATGGTGATGTGCAGGTTGTGGCCCTCAATGACCTGACTGACGCCAAGACCAATGCCCACCTTCTTGAATTTGACTCCAACTACGGCCCCTTCAAGGGAACGGTTGCCACCGACGGCAATGATCTGGTCGTCAATGGTCGCACCATCAAGGTCTTTGCCGAGCGAGATCCGGGCCAGATTCCTTGGGGTTCGCAGGATGTTGATATCGTCGTCGAGAGCACCGGCTTCTTCACCGATGCCACCAAGGCGGTCGCCCACAAGCGTGATAGTGTCAAGAAGGTGGTGATCTCGGCACCAGCCAAGAATGAGGATTTGACCATCGTGCTCGGTGTCAACGATGCCATGTACGATCCGGCCAAGCATCATGTGATTTCCAATGCGTCCTGCACCACCAACGGCCTGGCACCGATCGCCAAGGTGTTGCATGAGACCTTTGGCATTGATCGTGGCCTGCTCACGACCGTTCATGCCTACACCAATTCACAGCGAACGGTTGACACGGCCGCCAAAGATCTGCGGGATGCCCGGGCAGCTGCGCTGAATATCGTGCCGGCAGGGACGGGAGCAGCCAAGGCGGTTGGGCTAGTGATTCCTGAGTTGCAGGGCAAGTTCACCGGCATGGCGTTCCGCGTGCCAGTCCCCACCGTCAGCGTGGTCGACTTCACGGCCATTCTCAACAAGGATGCCTCTCCTGAGGCGATCAACACTGCCATCAAGACAGCTGCCGAAGGGCCGCTGCAGGGCATTGTCCGCTACACCGACAAGCCGCTGGTCTCAACTGACCTGAAGGGCGATCCCCACAGTTCAATCTTCTCAGCCGTCGACACGATTGGGCTGGGGAACTTTGTCAAGGTTGTCAGCTGGTACGACAACGAGTGGGGCTACTCCAATCGGGTCGCCGACCTGCTGAAGTTCCTGGAAAACAAGGGCCTCTAAGCCGGCCGCCGGCCCCAAGAGACTCCAAGGCTCCCAACTTGCTCCAAAGGGGCCTGACTGAAAGGCCTGCTGAAAAGCTTGGCCGAAAATGCCCAGATGAGGCGGCTTGCCCGTGACGTTGAAACCGTCCTGGTAAGCCGCCTCAGTTTGTTTGTGGGGCTGTCTGGATTTCGTTTAGGGTTGCTTTGAGATCGGCTGAAAGGGGCTTTGGTCAGCCGGGGCTGTGGCTGACTGGAGCTGCGCGATGGCCTCTGTTTCCAGCGGTGAGCCATCAAAGCGGGTGAGTCGCACCTGCACCCGCACCTGGGGAATCTCGAGGGGACTCGTGGGCCAGGGAAGGACAAAGTGCAGGCCACGGGCACGAGAGGTTCGGCGAAAGTGATTCATCGCCTCGGCTGCGGGAATCGTCCAGTGGGCCAGCGGAGAGTGAGCGTCTGTCTGCTGGGCCGACTGGGGCGGCTCGTAGGCGGTAATCGTAAGATCCCCCCCGGCGGTCACGAGCCGTTCATCGGCATCGCGTGGTTCGACGACAAGCGTCAGGCCCTCTGAGCGTCCATCGCCATCAGCGTCATAGCAGAGTGTCTTGTCACGGTTGATCACCAAGTGGTGGAGCTGTTGCTGGCCAGCCACACTTTCCACAAATGAAAGCTGGCGGATGGGGCGGCTGGCGGCAGGGCCACCCGACGTTTGCGGGAGGGGTGGCACGCCCTCGATCGTAGGTGGGGCCAACTGGCTGGGAGGCTGATTTTCTGACGAGGGCGTCGCGGGCTTTGCAGGCTGGCTGGCGGCAGGGCCGAACTGGGGACCATCGTCAGCTGGGCCGTCGGCACCTAACGCTGGCACCTCGACCGACGGTGGCACGAGGAGCGGGGCTGCCGGAGTGGGAAGCTGGGCAGGAGTCGCGGCTCGGACTGGCGGAGGGGCCGCACCGCCGGGGCCAGCATCGACGATGCCGAGCTGTCGGCGGAGCGAGGCATTTTCATCGGTAAGCTGATCGAGTTCGTAGCACTGGGTCTGCAGTTTGTCCTGCAGGCAGTAGATCTGGTCTTCCTGCAGCCGCAGTTCCCGCTCGAGCAGCGAATGATGAACGTCACTTTTGCAGCCGGTCAGCAGAACCAGCAGGCCGGTCAGCGACAGGAAGATTCCAGCGGCCCGCACGGGCCGTGATTTTTGGGAGAGTCTCATGACGCGCCTCCTTGCGCCCCACGCGATTAGGGTCGACGGTCAGCCCGTCGGCATCTGTTCAATAACCTCGTCAATCAGCCGGTAGTCGCACGCCTCCTGCGCCGACATGAATCGGTCCCGGTCAGTATCCTCTTCAATCTTTTCCAGAGGGTGGCCGGTATGTTTCAGCAAGATCGTATTGAGCTTGCTCTTGATGTTCCGGAATTCATTGGCGTGAATCATGATCTCTTCTGCGGTTCCCTGCATACCAGCGAGCGGCTGGTGGATCATGATCCGCGAGTTGGGGAGGGCCCGTCGTTTGCCGGTGGCGCCCGCCGCCAGCAGGACTGCCCCCATCGAAGCTGCCTGGCCGATGCAGTATGTCGCCACATCGCAGGTGACAAACTGCATGGTGTCATAGATTGCCAGACCCGCCGTTACGCTCCCACCAGGTGAATTGATGTAGAGGTGGATGTCGCTCTTGGGGTCATCGACCTGGGAGCCCAGGAAAACGATCCGGTCCTTGAGGAGCCGGCTGTAGATGTCCATCGCCCGCTCTTCGCGGCCGCTCTTCTCGATGACGTAGGGAATCAGGGGCATGGGTTGTTCCAGGGCTGGCGGTTGATTGAAGGTGTGTTGCGGGAAGAAAGGGCGTGAACGGACGGCGTCCAAGGTGGTTCACCAAAGGGAACCATGAGGCGGCTCAGTCAATTTCCGGCTCTTCCTCCACGGGGGGCTTCATGAGGATGTCATCAACAATGCCGTACTCTTTCGCCTCAGTGGCGGTGAGGTAACGGTCACGGTCAGTGTCTTTGGCGATGCGTTCGATCGGCTGGCCCGTGTGCGATGCCAAAATCTCGTTGAGGACCGCACGGGTCTTGATGATTTCATCAGCCTGAATTTCGATGTCGCTCACCTGCCCACCGACCTGACCATACGGCTGGTGGATCATCACCTTGGCGTGAGGCAGCGAAAATCGTTTGCCAGCGGCACCGCCGGCCAGCAGCACAGCACCACCACTGGCGGCGAGTCCAACGCAGTAGGTGGCAACCGGGCAGGAGAGAATCTGCATCGTGTCATAGATCGCCATGGTGGCCGTGACACTTCCGCCCGGTGAATTAATGTAGAAGTGAATGTCCTTCCGGCGATTCTCGCTCTGCAGGTAGAGCAGCTTCATCACCAGTTCGTTGGCATTCCCGTCATAGATTTCACCCTGCAACAGGATGATCCGGTTTTCCAGCAGAAGATCACCAAGCGTCATCTGCCGCTGTCGCTGGTAGCCAGGATGGGCACTGGCAGCGAGTGGATCGACGGGGGCAGAGTCAGGTAGCAGCGGAAACCGGGTAGCAGGCATGAGCAACTTTCGGAAGCGGACAGGCGGACGCAGGAACGCACCGACAGTGGGGTCAGTCAGATGGGTTCTCGTGAGATACCGGGGCAGTTGGGATCTCATCCTCGCCGGCGGCAATCCCGCAGACGGCATGATCGATCGCCTCAGCATCAGGCTTGGGGAATTCAAAAGGTGTGTCGTTGAAGGTGGCCTGCGAGGTGACCAGTTCAACGGTTTTCCGCTCGATGATCTGATTGCGGAGGACATCCATCAGGCCGCGGCGTTCCAGGCTGGCCCGTACCCGTCGTGGGGATTCGCCCGACTGGGCCGCGATCGCGCGGATTTCGGCGTCATAGTCAGCCGCCGAGTCGGCCACGTTTTCGGCCTCGGCAATCTTCTCCAGGATGAAGTGTTCCTTCAGGGACCGGGCGGTGCTCGCCATCACCGACTGCCGCAACTCGTTGACATAACGGCGGATCGAGTCGTCATCAAAACCACTGCGACGCAGTTCGAGAATGGAACGCTCCAGTTCACGCTGGCTCTGCCGACGCAGCAGGTCGGGGGGCAGTTCCCAGGTGGCCGACGCTGTCAGTGAGGCCGAAACCTGTTGCCGCACCCGCTGTCGCTGGTGCCAGCTGAGCTGGTTTTCCAACTGTTTTTTGATCGCCTCTCGCAGGGCCTCGGCCGATTCAAAGTCACCCAGATCAGCCAGCAGGGCTGGGGTTAACTCTGGCGTTTCAAACCGTTTCAGATCGAGCAGTTCCAGTGACATGGTCACGGTCTTGCCCCGCAAGTCCTCGACGGCGGCTTCGTCAGAGATCGTCACTTCGGCGGTAACCGTTTCGCCAGCCTTCGCCTTTTTGAGCAAGGTGTCGAAGCCAGAAAATTCGGCATCGGCAAGTGAGAGCTTGGGCCGAACGACAATTTCAATTTCCTCGGCATGCGACAGAAGTTTGTCGTCGGCATCGGTGAAGCGAAGGTTCGCAACAATCAGATCGCCCACCTGAGGTGAACCCTTGGCGGGGACGAGGCGGCCCCGCTCCCGCAACAGATTGGCCAAGGCCTCATCGACGTCGGCATCAGAGATTTCTCGGTTGGGCCGATCGATCGACAGCCCTTTCCACTCGGGGAGGTCAAACTCAGGCCGGACCTCGATGCTGAATTCAAAGGTCATCGGCCCGTCATCGGGCAGCATTACGGCGGCGACATCCAAATCAGGTTCACTGATGGGCGCGAGTTTTTCCTGTTCCGTGACCCGGCTGAGGGCATCGTTGAGCAGTTTCGAGCGAATCTGATCATTGAGTTCGCTCTTGAAGCGACTGCCCACGAGCCTTCTTGGGGCCCGTCCCGGACGGAAGCCAGGCAGCAACGCCGTGGGCATGAGATCACCAACCGCCTCCTCGTGATAGCGATCGATCTCTTCGCGAGGGATCGACACCTTCACCTTTCGCTGGCAGGTCGAGGTTTCTTCGACATTGACGTCGATTTTGAGGGGCTGGGGTTCGGCAACGGCGGATGCTTCGTCTGACATGGTCAATTCGGAGGGGGGAGTGGAAGAGGCAGCAAAAAGCCTGAAAGAAAATGGTGAACGCCAAAACCGGCGAGCGTTTGAAAGGGGAACTGCAGGGAAGGGAGGAACGGGTTGTCAGCGTCCGTCGACGCTTTCTTTGTTGCCGCTTAATCGACGCGGTGACGTCCAAACCCCTCCAGGGGGACAACGGCGTCAATCCATTTGCGGCTGGATCGGCCGCCGCCGTCGATCCGCCGAGGAGAGCGGGTGATGGGATTCGAACCCACGACAACCACGTTGGCAACGTGGTGCTCTACCAACTGAGCTACACCCGCATGCAATTACTTAACCGCACGCAACTACTTTCGACATGCAATCACTTTCGACGGTTGGGGGCTCGAAAGCAAGCCCGACAACCCCCGAAAACCCCGTGAGTATAGCGCAGCAAGGAGGCATCGCAAGGTCACCCGCTGTTCCTGCCGGGATTGGCCCCCTGATCGCCACACCCACGCATCAAAATGGGGTCAATGGCTCAGTCAGCGGGGGGCATTTGGAAAACTTGGACAGAGCGGGAATAATCTGGGGGGACTTGGGGGATCTCCGAGTCTGGCGGCAGTTCCCAGTCGGTCATCCTGCCACCTTTCCCCTTGGGCGGTCCCTCCCACAACCTGGCCCGCACTCCATTTTCTCCGTCCACGGCACGGCAACGACATGAAGCTTCGTCTGATCCTCAAATCATCAGCGACGCGGAGCAAGAAGTCACGAGCCTTTGAGCTGAAGTTGCCGGTGGTCATTGGCCGGGGTGAGCAGGCCACTTTCCGCATTCCGCATGTGCGGGTCAGTCGCAGGCACTGCGAGCTTTTTGAGGAGAACGGCAAGGTCTACATCCGTGACCTTGGTTCCACCAATGGCACCATGCTGCGGGGCACGATGCTGCCAAGTAAGGCGAAAGCCCGTGTCGCATCTGGCAATGTGCTGACGCTGGGGGGCCTGCTCTTTCGGATTGAGTACGAAACGCCGGCAGCAGCCGGGGCAGCAGTCGCCGGGGCCATCGACTTCCTCGAGGCAGAGCCCGTTGATGATCTGGCAGTTGATGATCTGGCTGAGCCCATTGTCGAACTTGAACAGGATGAAGATCTGGAACTCGAGGCGGAAGAGGTGCCGAACGCCGAGACAGCAGCCGTGCTGCCGGCCGCTGCTACAGCCGATGCGGAACCAGCCGACGATCTGCTTGAGGCAGCCGGTGCATTTCTCGATGACGATGATGGGCTGGCCGAATTGGAGGCGTTAGCCGACGATGATGCCGACGAGGCCGGATCGTCTGATGATGATCTCGAGGCTTTTCTAAATGACTCGTAATCTCACCTTGAGCCCCGCATGCCAGAGCCCTCCTCCCGTCCGCTGACCATCCGTGACCTCCTTGCCGCCAAACAGGAGCGGCGTCCCCTGAGCATGGTCACCGCCTATGACTGGCCCACTGGCCGGCTGGTGGATGCCGCTGGGGTTGATTGCGTGCTGGTTGGTGACAGCGTTGCCATGGTGGTCGCTGGTCGCCCGACAACAGTCTCGGCCACGCTTGAGCAGATGCTCTATCACGGTGAAATTGTGGCCCGGGCGGTGAGCCGCGCAGTGGTCATCGTCGACCTTCCCTTTCCGCTTCAGCACCTTGGGGTTCACTCAGCCATCGAGGCCGCTGCCCGTATTTTGAAAGAGACAGGCTGCCAGGCCATCAAGCTTGAGGGCACCGCCGGGCAACAAGAGGTGATTGCCGGCATCGTGGCGGCAGGCATTCCGGTGATGGGGCATGTCGGCCTGCGACCGCAGGCGGTTCATCAACTTGGTGGGTATCGCGTGCAGCGGGATCGAGACCAACTGCTCGCCGATGCCACTGCGGCAGCTGAGGCGGGTGCCTGTGGGGTCGTGCTGGAGTGCATTCCGGCGGAGATCGCTGCTGAAATCACCGCTGAGTTGGCCGTTCCAACCATTGGTATCGGTGCCGGCCCTGCCTGCGATGGACAGGTGCTGGTGCTTCACGATTTGATCGGGCTTTCACTCGACAAGGTGCCCCGCTTCGTGCGGTCCTACGCCGACATGAAAGGGACGCTGACCGAGGCTGTCTCGGCCTGGCGGCGGGATGTTGAGGCCGGTGACTTCGGTGAGCTCTCGTCCGGTCAACAGGCTGACGAGTCTGCTGACCCCGTCAGCGTGAACGATGGAGCAACGACTCAACATCGTGAGCGGTTCCTCGCTCATCTGGTCGGCAGCTGACCATCGACCACGAATTCCACCGGAAAGATCAATGATGAATGCGGTGTGATCTGATCGCACCCACAGTCGACTGCCTCCGCCAACAGTTGTCACCGAGCTAATTGATTCACCTTCCGGCAACTCGAGGCCCCCCAGGTCTTCAAGGTCGTTGGAGGTTCGAGTGACTCGCATCACCCGACCATCGCGAGTGACGAACACGAAACGTTCACCATCGGCGGTGATTGCGCCACCGCGCACCGCAGGCGTACTGATCGTGCGAATGCGATCGCCGTTCGGG
>RGBY01000330.1 GCA_009919445.1 Planctomycetia bacterium | reverse complement strand
CACCAGCGGCGTCTTCCACTTGGTGAGGGTCGATTCGGGATCGTTCCAAAGCGCATCCATCCCGTCGGGCCCGCCCTTGGGCCGGCCCTTGTTGTCGGGATAGTTCATGTCGTTGGAGTAGGGAATGCCAAAGTAGGCATCGAAGCCATTGGCCCGTGGCAGCACCGCCGGCTGGTAGCCCAGGTGCCACTTGCCGAAGCAGGCGGTGGCGTAACCGAGCCCCTTGAGGTGGTCGGCAATCGTATACTCGGCAGGGTTAAGCCCCTTGGTCGAGGTCGGAAAGAGCACGTGCTGATGGAGGCCGACCCGCTTGGGATAGCAGCCGGTCAGCAGCGCCGCCCGTGAGGGCGTGCAGACCGGCGAGGCCACCATGAAGCTGGTGAACTTCCGGCCCTCGCGAGCCAGCCGGTCGATGTTGGGCGTGCGGATCGTCTCGGAGCCGAAACAACCGAGATCACCATAGCCCTGATCATCGGTGAAAATCAGCACCACATTCGGGGTGCTAGCCTGTGCCACCACAGCAAGCAGCCAGCAAAGGAGCGTTAATCCAGCAACGCTCGCCGATTGACGACATTTCACAGCCATAGCAGCCTCTCTGTTTTTAACCTGCCGGGGGCGATTTGAATCAGCCGCTCTGTTACGAATGTTCGCCCGCACGCGATCCTTATGGGATCCGTTTTATCACGCCCCGCCGTGATCCGGCCACTACCGCAATGAAGGATCAGGGGGCATGGTTCGCCGGCTCAACTGCCCGAAAGCCACATCGCTTCAGCCCCCGCTGCACGTGTGGGCTACGGTGAAGATACCGCCAGACAAGCTGGGTCGCGTAGTTCTCAAACATCAGAGCGACGATGCCTTTGTCGATGGCCAGGTACGACTTCCCGACCCAGGGCTGGTCATCCTTGGCCTTCGTCTGAAAGCTGTAGGCATCGTAGAGGCCGTACTTGCCGGTGAGTCCGGGGATGGTCCGCATGTGCTCGAGGGCCGCGAGGGAACGCCGGGGTGTGAAGACGACGAAGCCCAGCGGCCCGTATGGGGCAACCGTGCCGTCCATGTCGAGAAAATCTCGATCGGCTGGCAGTGAGCCGTAATGCCCGGAGTACCCCTGGGTCGGGCTCATGCACGCTGACATTCCCCACGACTTTGGGCCAAGCCCCTTCACCGTTGCCGCGGAATCGATCGCAAACCGATGGGCCGCCAAGGCCGCCTGACGGGAATTCTCAAACCAGTTTCTCCCCTCCGCGTCGACCATGTGCCGAAAGTCGATGAAGCAGTGGGTCCATTGATAGACAAACGCCGAGCCGGTCCGACAGAAGACAAAAGGCTTGCCCTTGTACGAGCCGATCGGTGTCCGCATGGCGGCATACGGCCGCCCGTCTGTGGCACGAGCGGGCTCCGGAGCTCCCGCCGCCAAAATGTACATGATCAGATGCTCTGAGTAGGCGGCCCAGTGGCCGAACATGCCCCGCCCATCCACTCGTCTTCCCTCGGGTACCTGCTCCGGGTGGCAGGCCAAATAGAAATGTTGCTGCTGGTGATCAAGAAACCAGTTCCAGTCAATTCGTGAGTAGAGCATTCCGGCTTTCTCTCGCACCTCGCCACCGAAATACTCGCCCGCCATCAGGGCGCCGGCGATCATGGTCGCCGTTGACATATTGGAGACCTCAACCCGGTCGCTGTGCCAGCCGCGGCCACCAGTCTGAACGTCGATGAAGTGATAGAAGAAGCCATGGAAGTGCTTGAGCTTCAACAGCGAGTCAAGTGCCGCCAGCACTCGTTTTTCACCTTCGCTCCGTTCAATCCAGCCTCGCTCCACCCCGAGCACGATGACCGGGAAGTAAAAGCCCTGGCTCTCAATTGCCAGGGGCATGGTCTTTTTCAGGCCGACATAGTCACCTGCGTTGAGGCCGTACGTTGGCAGGGCAGGGTCGGCAACCCACTCATTCCAAAAGAAGTCGAAACAGCCGCGAAGTTCCTCAGCCATCGCCGGCGTCAGCTCCCGTGGGCTTGCTTGGACAGCAAATGAGTCGGCCTGAGCAGCTGGCTTAGCCGCATAGGCAGGCAGTCCTCGCCCCACCTCTAAGCCGCAGAAAAGCGAGACCACCACACAGCCAAGACGGCCCGCCCACCACGCACCCTTTTTCTTCATACTGGTAATCAACTGCGGGGAATTCTGCCGGGCCACGCCGACTACGGCCTGTTGCGAATCTTTACTTCATCGATGGCGAACGACAGCCGATGTGACGTTCGGCCGGAGGCAGTGAAAGCAATTTCATGGCAGCCAATGGATTTGCCTGCCGTCATGCTCAACGTCTGCCATTCGCTAGCCCAAGACTGCGTCGGCGAGGCCAGCATAAACCGCCACCGATTCTGTGGTGGGTCAACTGCCACGCAGATCCGCCAGGGCTCCCACCAGCCGACCATCAGCGTATCGAGGGCACGCCCCGGGGCCGCTTCTTC
>RGBY01000329.1 GCA_009919445.1 Planctomycetia bacterium | reverse complement strand
ATCCGCTGCATCTCGCCACCCGACAGGCTGCCGGCCGGACGGGCCATGTCGAGATACTCAAGGCCGATCTCGTCAAGGAAGGTGGCCCGGGCGGTGAGTTCTCGCAGGAGATCGCCGGCGATCGATTTTTCTTGGTCAGTAATTGTGATCGCCGCCAGTTCGCTGGCCAGTTTGCCTAGCGGCATGCGGCACCAGACATCAAGCGTGCGGCCCCAGAGGGTGACGGCACTGGCCACAGGTGTGAGCCGACTGCCACCGCACTCGCTGCAGGGCACTTCGCCCATGACGGCATCGACCTTGCTGCGGAGGGCAGTCACCATGCGAGAGGCATCTTCGCAGGCAGGTTCGAGGCCTTTGAACTGGAAGGAGAACCAAACCTTGCCGCCCGACTTCGGCCCCGGGACGGGAATCCACTTCTCTCCCGTGCCTTCAAAGAGCACCCGCTGCTGCAGGCCCGATAGTTCGTTCAGCGGTACGTCGCCCGGCAAGCCGGTGGCTGTGCAGAGGGCCTCGAGCATCGCCCGGCTGACGGGGCTCGCCAGATCAGGCCAGAGGTCGAGGGCACCCTCGAACAATGTTCGCGAGGCATCCCGCACCAGGGCCTGATGCTCAACGCCGGTTCGCGTACCGAGGCCGTCGCAGACCTCACACCAGCCGAGCGGACTATTAAAGGAAAACTCCCGTGGCTCAAGCGGACGAAAGCCCTGACCGCACTCTGGGCAGGCCAGAAACCGGCTGTGGACCTCCACTGGCCAGTCGGCCTCTTCCAGCGGGTTGCCATGACCATCATCAACCGCCCGAGCCACCAGCATGGTGCCGCCGCCCGCCTCAAAGGCAGCCTCAACACTCTGGGCGATACGGCTGCGTTCACTTGGCTTGGCCGTGATGCGGTCGATGACAATCTCAAGCCGGTTCTTCCGCTTGCGATCAAGCGGTGGGTTGTCATCAATGCGATGGGTGGTGCCGTCAATCCGGAGCCGCACGTAGCCGGCTGCCTTGAGCCCCGCTAGAAAACTTTCGGGCGTCTGGCCGACTTTCAGTTCCACCGGGGCCAGCAGCAGCAGCCGGCTGCCCTCGGGGACCGTCAGGATGCGATCGACCGACTCATCAACAGTTTGAATGCCCAGCGGTACGCCGCAGTCGGGGCAGTGCATCTTGCCCAGCCGCGCTGCCAACACCCGGAAGAAGTCGTACATCTCAGTCAGCGTGCCGACCGTTGACCGCGGCGTGCTGCCGGTTGATCGCTGCTCAATCGCGACTGCCGGGGCGAGACCCTCAATGCGTTCAAAAATCGGCTTGGGCACCTGCCCAACAAACTGCCGAGCATAGGGTGACAGGCTTTCGACATACCGTCGCTGGCCCTCAGCGTAGAGCGTGTCGAAGGCGAGCGAGGTCTTGCCCGAGCCGCTCGGCCCGCAGCAGACCGTTACTGCCCCACGGGGCAGATCGGCATCAACCTTCTTCAAATTGTGCTGAGCCGCCCCTCGCACCATGATCGCCGGCGGACCGGGGTCGCGAGACTGTTTTTCAATGGCAGCGAGTGACTTTTTCACCGCTCGGGCGACCGCTGCTGGCGTGACAGCGGCTGACTTCTTCACCACCCGCCGCCTGGGCTTGCCACTGGCGGCCAGCTCGTTTGCAGCAGCCAACACTGGCTTGAGTGCCTTGCCGGTTTCAGAGATTTTGCTCTTGGCAATCTGCTCAGGCGTACCGGCAACAACAATCTGGCCACCACCACCGCCACCCTCTGGCCCAAGGTCAATCACATGGTCGGCCCGCTTGACCACGTCGAGGTTGTGTTCGACCACCAGCACGGTGTTGCCCGCCTCGACCAGCCGTTCAAGCACCTCGATCAGCTGCCGCACGTCGTGCATATGCAGGCCAGTGGTCGGCTCATCGAGAATGTAAAGCGTGCTGCCAGTTGAACGTTTGCCCAGTTCGCGAGAGAGTTTGACCCGCTGAGCCTCACCACCAGAAAGCGTGGGTGAGGGCTGGCCAAGATGCAGGTAGTCAAGGCCGACATCATGCAGCGTCTGTAATTTGCGGGCAATGTCAGGGGCGTCGGCAAAGAACTCGAGGGCCTCACCCACCTCCATGCCGAGGATGTCGGCGACGTTCTTGCCCTTCCAGCGAACCTCAAGGGTGTCTTTGGCAAACCGGCTGCCTCCACAGACATCACAGGTGACCCAGACGTCAGCTAAAAAGTCCATGTCGAGCCGGGTGGAGCCGTGGCCTTCACAGGCACCGCAGCGGCCACCGGCAACGTTGAAGGAAAACCGGCCCGCCTTCCAGCCGCGACGGCGGGCGTCGGGCAGCATGGTGAACAGTTTGCGAATGTCGTCCCAGACCTTCACATAGGTGGCGGGGTTGCTGCGGGGTGTCCGGCCAATGGGTGACTGATCAATGACAATCACCTTGTCGAACTGCTCGCCACCCACTAGCGCATCGAATTCACCGGGAA
>RGBY01000328.1 GCA_009919445.1 Planctomycetia bacterium | reverse complement strand
AGTGCGTGCCCTTATCAAACACGAGTTCATAGCTCTGCCCGGCAGGCAGTGCGGGAAAGACAGCCAAGCGGGAGGCAACAGTCTGGCTGCCAATGGCAGCCACATCTTCGGTTCCGGTCATGAGAAGCCAGGGGATTGAGACGCTGCCAAACAGACTCTCGGCGGAACGCAGGCGGGGGGCACTCGGGCTTAGAATGAGGGCCGCGTCGATCCGGTGGTCTGGCTCGTTTCGTGCAGCCCAGCCAACCTGTCCTGACACCGCCTGAGTGGTCCTTGCCCCAAAGGAATGGCCCGACATGCCGATGTGTTCGAGGTCAAGGCAGCCTTCGAGCAGATGACCCGGCTTTTCCTGCCAAGCCGCGAGGGCATCGAGCACGGACCCGACATCATCAATGCGAGCCTGCCCATTTTTGAATGAGGCCGCCTCACTCATTGCTGCAAGGCGGCTTTGCCTGGGAACGCTCCGCCAAACTGATTCGTCACTGCCCGGATGTTGGATGAATACGGCGATATACCCCCGGGAAGTCCAGTGCTCTCGCAGATAGCGGCAGGCCCGTCGTGAACCGCCAAGACCGTGGCTAAACAGGATGACTGGTGTCTGGCCGGATGCTTGAGGAACTGAGACGAGCAGCGGAATTTCTCGATCCCGTTTCGTGTCCGTGAGCAGGACCTCGTGGGTGCTGCCAGCAGGTAAGAGTGGCTGCAAAGGGTCGTAGGCCCGCGCCTGACAGGTCAGGAGCCAGCAGAGGGTGACGACTGCCGTGAGTGGGATGTTTATCCGCATGATCTGAAAATCGTGACGAAGGCACCGCTATCGAACGAACTCCTATGAGGTTCAACGGCCAGAATGCCGTGCGGTTTCGCGACGGTCGCGTGCTGGCCCCTCCTGCCGGTTTGGCAGAACCGTACCGCAGTCTGGCAGTATGATTGATGCGGCTGCTATGGATAGGCTTTCTTGTATTGGCGGTCTATGTGTCGGCGGTTTATGTGTCAGCGGTCTATCGTCCGTAGCTGTGTTGTGTTGAGAGAGAGAGAGCCGCCTCTTGCCAGGGACCTGCTAGGCTCCCCACAGGCAAGGGCTTGACGAGGAGAAGACAATGTCGTGGATGGAGTGGTATCAGGGGCTTGCAAAGCCTGGGTGGACCCCCGCACCGGCGACCATTGGGTTTATCTGGCAAGTTCTCTATCCAATCATTCTGGTCAGTTTTGGTTTTGTATTTACCCTTGTCTTTCGCAGGAAAATACCGTGGCGGGTCGGAGTTCCCTTCGCCATCAATCTGGTGGCCAATCTCGTCTTTACCCCGATTCAGTTTGGTCTGCGGAACCTGCCCCTCGCCTTGGTCGATATTCTCATCGTTTGGGCAACGATTCTCTGGATGATGGCTGCGATTTGGCCCCATCGCCGCTGGGTTGCAGCTGCCCAGGTGCCCTACCTGCTTTGGGTGTCGATTGCGACGGTGCTGCAGGCTGCCATCACCATGATGAATCCGCATGAATGGTGAGAGGAGCCAAGAGCGGCGGTGCTGGTGGTCACTATTCGGCAGCTTGAGGTTTTGCCTCGGTAGGATGTTGTGGCTGCCAGGGGGCCTGAGCGGCTTGTTGCACATGCCGCCGTAGGGATGCCGAAAGCTCGTCAACGAGGCTCGGGTGGAGGCTTGCTACATCGGTTTGCTCAAGTGGGTCATCGCTAAGATTGAATAGTTGGTATCGCTCGAAAGGGTCATTCTGGAGAAGCTTCCAGGGGCCTCGCCGAATGGCGTAATAGTCTTGCCCCTGATACTTTTTTCCTCCTTCTCGCCGGACCCAAATGAGATCACGGTCCAGTGACTGCGGCTCTCCAAGGAGTGTTGGCAAGATCGACACGCCGTCTATTGGGTGCTCGAAGGATGCATCAGCAGCAGCACAGAAGGTTGGGTAGAGGTCGCTCGTCTGGGCAACGATTGGGCTTTGCGAGCCGGCCGCAATTTTGCCTGGCCAGACGGCACAGAACGGTACGGCGATGCCGCCTTCGAACATCTGCTGCTTAAAGCCGCGGTGTGGCCCACAGTTTGCCTTGCTCCCCTCATGGCCACCGTTGTCGGAGGTGAAGACAATAAAGGTGTTTTGCATCTGCCCCGACTCTTCCAGGGCAGCGACGACCCGGCCGATTCCGCTATCAAGGTGCTCAATGAAAGCAATCAGCTTCGCTCTGGTTTCGTCAACGCCAGGCTCACGGCGGACTACCCGTTCAAGCCACTCTCGGGGTGGCTGCACAGGGAAGTGCGGTGCGTTGTAGGCAAGCAGACAGAACCACGGCTGGCTGTTGGCAGCCCGAGAGGTGACATAGTCAACCGCCCAGTCGGTGAAGATATCAGTTGCGTGCCCCTCTGGTCGGACGTCCTTGTCATTCAACCGCATGTAGTGCTGCCCCTGCCGCGTGTGGGACCAGTAGTCGTCCATCATGTCGCCGAGGAACCCATGGAAGAAGTCAAATCCATGGTCGTTTGGAGT
>RGBY01000327.1 GCA_009919445.1 Planctomycetia bacterium | reverse complement strand
CGGGTGGCGGTTGAACCACCTGAGGACGCAGTCTGTTCCGGGAAACGATCGGCGGCTTGTCGAAGCCGGCGGTCGAGTCCTCGGATAAGCCGTTTGAGTTCACGGCTGTAACGGAAGTGCTCGACCTCGAGGGCGTGTCGGGGTGAGTCGAGATAACGAATCGACGGTGGCGGGGGCTTTCGCTGTTTTTGACGGGCCAGCCAGCTACCGGCCCGTGGGGCGAAGCGTTCGGCCAGAATCATTCGCGTTACCACCTGAGCCTGCAGATCCGTGATGCCCCACTGGCCACTGTCGGGTTGGATCATGCCAACAACGGCGAGGTCGGTGAAGGCCGGATGGAGGAGGTGCAGAAACAGCCGTGGCAGTCCCTCGCGACTATTGAGCAGCCCCGCGTCGATGCCCGGAAAGGTGAGCTGATAGCCGGTGGCGGCAATGATGACATCAATCTCTTCGCAACGACCATCGGCAAATTCAACGCGGTTGCCCGTCAAGCGAACCAGGTCGGGCACTGGGGTGAGACTGCCGGCATCAATTTGCGCATAGAGGCAGTCGTTGATCACGGGATGGGTCTCCCAGAGCCGATGGTCAGGGGTGGGCAGTCCATGCGTAGGAGGCAGACCAATAGTCCGGGCAATGGCCCGCTGGCTCACCAGTCGTCGGAGCCAAAGCGGGGCCCCCATCTTCAGCAGCCGTTCACCCCGGAGGTCAGCAGGACGTCCGAGAACCATCCGGGGGACCACATGATATGCCCGACGGGTTGAGTGCAGCGTGACCGTCGCCTGCCGGGACACATCGACTGCAATGTCGCAGCCGGAGTTGCCCCCGCCAATGACCAGCACCCGCTTGCCGGCGAGGTTCACCGGTACCGTTGGTGACTTGTAGTCAGCCGCATGCAGCAGCGTGCCGGTGAACTCACCGGGGACCTCTGGCCAGCGGGGTACATGATTGTGACCGGAGGCGAGCACGATACCCGCATAGTGACGGCAGGATCCATCGGCCAGGGTGACCGTCCAGCCTTGGCGGCGTCCGGCGGCATCCATGACCGGGAGGATGGCCGTAACCGTGGCCTTGAATACGATGTGCTGCTTCAGCCCAAAATGATCGGCATAGTGGTGGAGATATTCCAGACACTGCCGGTGATCGGGATAGGCCGGCCATTCCCGGGGCATCGGAAAATCAGTGAACGCGGTCAGGGTTTTCGAACTGATCAGCCTCGTTGAGGCAAAGACTCGAGAACTCTCAGTCCCGAAGGCCCAGTTGCCCCCGAGTTCTGCCTCACGTTCCAGACACTCAGCAGCAATCCCAGCGGCCCGCAGATTTTTCAGGCTGGTCAGCCCTGAGGGGCCGGCGCCAATGACGCACCAGCGCGGCGAAGGTGTGGAAGCGTCAGCGGGCATGGGCAATCAGAGCAGTGGCGAGGTGATCGAGTGCTGCGTCATCATGAAGATAGGACAGGCTCACCCGCAGAAGACTCTGCCCCACCGGCACGCTGGGTGGGCGAATGGCTGGTACGAAAAAGCCAGCTTCTGCCAGACGGGCCGCCGCGGCCACCGTGTGGGCGGGGTCGCCGATGATGATCGGAACAATCTGAGCCTCCGCTGCCCCCAGGTTCAGTCCCGCTTTTGAGAGCCGCTGCCGGAAAGCGGTCGCTCGGGTTAACAAAAGCTCCCGGCGGTCAGGCTCAGCGGCCAGCAGGCCGATTGCTCGCCGAGCTGCTGCGGCTGCTGCCGGTGGATGGGCAGTTGAAAACATCCAGCTGCGGGCCTGGTGTCTGAGAAACTCGATAAGGGAGCGATGGCCAGCCACAAAGCCACCAGCACTGCCCAGTGCCTTGGAAAGGGTGCCGATGCGAATAGGTACCGCCAAATCACACCCTTGCGCCTCTACCAGACCACTACCGCGGGAACCAAAGACGCCGGTCGCATGCGCCTCATCCACCAGCAGCATGCTCCCCGTCTCACTGGCGAGGTGTGCGAGTTCAGCCAACGGGGCCAGTGTGCCATCCATCGAAAACAGGCTGTCGGTGACCAGCAGCCGCCGGCGGGCCGGGGCCGCTAGCAAGGCAGCGGCGGCAGCAACATCGCGATGGGGATAGATCGCCACGCGAGCAGCTGAGAGCCGGCAGCCATCGATGATGCTCGCATGATTGCGTGCGTCGCTGGCGATCAGGTCTCCTTCGCCGACAAGCGCGGGAATCGTAGCTGCATTGGCCGCATAGCCACTCGGAAAGGCGAGCGCCGCGTCCACTGAGAGCAGTGAGGCGATCGCCCGCTCCAACGTCTGGTGTGCGACCGACTGGCCACTGACGAGCGGACTCGCTCCTCCCCCAAAGCCTTCGGCACAGCTGCCTTTTGAGCAGGCCCGCGTGAGCCGCACATCACCGGAGTAACCGAGATAGTCGTTGGAACCGAAGTTGAGCAGCTGCTGACCATTGAGCTCGACCTCGCGGCCTTGCCGTCCGCGGCGAACTCGTGGCAGACGCCGCAGACCCTCGGCCTCAAGATGCTCAAGGGCCGGCT
>RGBY01000326.1 GCA_009919445.1 Planctomycetia bacterium | reverse complement strand
CTGATCAGGCTGCCTGCCATGAAACCGGCCGCAAACACGCCGAGCCGTACTCCCCAGAGAGCCAGCGCTGAGCCGCCATCGGCCAGGCCGGCCCAGACAATCGCCAGGTCTTCACCGAGCCAGATAACCGCCAGCCCACCGAGCAGGCCAATCACGGTGCGGGGCAGCGGGCTGTTGGCCTGTTGGGCGGTGAGTGGGGTGGCCGTGTCTTCATGGCCAGCAAAGAAAATGGCTGCCAAGGCGGGTGAGAGTGTGAGTGAGTTGAGAGCTGAAAAGGCGGTGCTGACAGCGATCGTGATCGCGAACTGCCGGTAGAATTCGCCGCTGATTCCGGTGATGAAGCTAGTCGGCACAAAGACGGCAGCCAGCACGAGCGTCATGGCGACCAACGCCCCGCTGACTTCTCGCATGGCCTGCTGGGCCGCCTCTCGGGCTGACTTGCCCTGACTGATCAGCCTCTCGACGTTCTCCACCACCACGATGGCATCATCAACCACAATGCCGATGGCCAGGACGAGTCCGAAGAGGGAGAGATTGTTCAGGGAAAATCCCAGCCCTGCCATTACCGCAAAGGTGCCAATCAGCGAGACCGGTACGGCCAGCATTGGAATCAGCGTGGCCCGCCAGTTCTGCAGGAAGAGCAGGACTACGACAAAGACCAGTACCACCGCTTCGAAGAGTGTTTTGACGACCTCCTGGATACTTTCTTCGACAAAGACAGTCGTGTCGTAGATGACGGCGTGCTCAAGGCCGGGAGGAAAGCTACCAGCCAGTCGTGCCATCTCCTGCCGGACCCGCTGGGCTGTGGCAATGGCGTTTGAGCCGGGCCGCTGAAAGATGGCGATTGTGATCGTCTCTCGGCCATCCAGGGTGCTCGCCGTGTCTTCATTCTTCGCGCCCAGTTCCACTCGGCCGATGTCACGGATACGGACGACTTCACGGCCGACGGTTGGTGGCCCGGTGGCTGGGCTGGTGGCATCATTACCCGTCTTCACGATGATGTCGGCGAAGGCTTCGGGCTCAAGCAGCCGACCGGTGGTGTTCAGCGGTACCTGGAAGGCGATGCCCGGTTCGGCCGGCGGCTGGCCCAGCCGACCGGCTGGCACCTGCACGTTCTGCTCCCGCAAGGCCTTCACCACGTCGCCGGCAGAGAGGCTGCGCGTGGCCAACTTGTCGGGGTCAAGCCAGATCCGCATCGCATAGTCCCGGGCACCCAGGAAGGCGACGTCGCCAACGCCGTCGAGCCGGGCAAGGGCGTCCTTCACCTGGATGAGCGCGTAGTTGCTCAGATAGAGCTGGTCATAGCGGCCGTCGGGAGAGAACAGGTTCACACACAGCAGGATGCTGGGCGACTTTTTCTTGGTCATCACGCCCTGACGCTTGACCTCTTCAGGCAGCTTGGCCTCGGCGATAGCCACCCGGTTCTGGGTGAGCACCTGGGCTAAGTCAATGTCAGTGCCAAGTTTGAAGGTGACGTCAATCACCGCCTGGCCATCGCCGGTACTCTTGGAGGCAATGAAGAGCATCTCTTCAACGCCATTCACCTCTTGCTCAATCGGTGTGGTGACGGTGTCGGCTACCACCTGGGCTGAGGCACCGGGGTAGATCGTCTGAATCGAGATCGTTGGCGGGACGACGTCAGGATATTGGCCAACTGGCAGGCCAGTTGCAGCGATGCCGCCCACGATCACGATGACCAGTGAAAGCACCGTGGCGAAGACGGGCCGATTAATGAAGAACTGGCTGATCACAGGCTGGCTGCTCCCGGTTGCTCAGCAGGTGTGTCAGCCTCTGGGACCGGCCGCACCAGGCTGCCGTCTCGGGCTCGGGTCATTCCCGAGACGACCAGCCGCTCACTGCCGTCGAGCCCATGGGTGATCACCCGCAGCATGCCCGTGGGATTAGCGACGCTGCGACCGGTCTCAACCGGACGATGCATAACACGGTTTTCATGATCGACTATTGCGACAAAGCGACGGCCCTGATCGACACCGATGGCCAACTCCGGCACGAGAATGGTGGCCGCTGGCTGGCCAATGGTCAGCTGCACCCGTAGGAACATGCCGGGCGTGATCAGGCCATCGGCGTTGGGGAACTCACCTCGGCAGCGGACGGTGCCAGTGGTCGGCTTCACGCCGATGTCGACGAAGTCGAGAATGCCCTGGTGAGGGAAGCCCGTTTCAGTCACCAGCTGCGCGGCGACCGGGATCTTCAGTTCCTTGACATTTCGCCACTCAACTGCCTTCCCTCCGCGTTCAGCAATCGCCTGCTGGCGGGCCTGCAACAATGCCCGCTCGTCGGTATCGAAGTAGACACGCACGGGCGCAGTGGTAATGGCTGTAGTGAGCCGAGTAGCACCACTGCCGCTGCCAGAGACGAGGTCACCGACATCAACCTCACGTGTGCTCACGCGTCCGGAGAGTGGTGAAGCGACGTGGCAGAACTCCAAGTCGAGTTCAGCCTGCGTGACTGCTGCATTTGCCTTGTCGAGCATGGCCTTGGCGACGTCGCGTTTGGCGA
>RGBY01000325.1 GCA_009919445.1 Planctomycetia bacterium | reverse complement strand
AAACAGCTGGTCATGCTGATGCAGTGCGGGCGGGTGACTGGACCCGCTGTCCAGACTTTTGCTTTTGGCGGGGCGATTTGGTGGAACTGGCCGGTCGAACACTAGGCATTGTCGGCTATGGGGCGATTGGTCGGGCGGTGGCCGCGATTGGCCGGGCCTTCGGCATGCGGGTGCTGGCCAACCGCCGGTCGGCCGCCACGGCCGAAGAGGGCGTCACCTTTACCGACGTGGATACGCTTTTTCGGGAGAGTGACGTTGTCAGTCTGCACTGTCCACTCACGCCCGACACCGCCGGGCTGGTCAATGCCAAGCGGCTCACCACGATGAAGCCGACGGCCTACCTGATCAACACGGCACGGGGGGCCGTGGTTGTGGAAGAGGATTTGGCCGCTGCCCTCAACAGTGGCCAGATCGCCGGGGCTGGCCTCGATGTGCTTTCGGCTGAGCCACCGCCAGCTGACAACCCCTTGCTGACAGCAAAGAACTGCCTGATCACGCCACACATTGCCTGGGCCACTCGGGCCTCTCGCGAACGGCTGATTGCGGCGACGGCCGCCAACATTGCGAACTTCGTTGCTGGCACCCCGCAGAATGTGGTTGGGTGAGCGGCCGACGGGAGAAACCATCTCCGCGTGTGTGGCGTCCGGCCCCGACGGCTGAGCAGGCTGCCGCCGTGGCAGCCTATTTTGAGACGCACGAGGTGTCCGCCGCTGCTATTCCTGATTTGATGATTTTGCCGGATTAACATGGCGGTCGCTGCTTGTGGGGCCGTTTCAGCCCCAAGCCCAAATGGGCGTCGGGGCACTATTTGGCTGCATTATCTAGGGCAGCATCAAGTTTCCGGCCCGGGGAGACGATTCCTTTCTGGGAGGGCGTGCGCCTAGTGTCGACGGTAAGCGTCCGTGCCGTGGAGGAATTGTCGTAGACAAGCCCGGGGGGGATGAACCAAATGCAGGGGTCACTTAAGTGGGCTGCATGGAGCTTTGCAACGGTTGCGTGTTCGCTCGCGTTCGGTGGTGAGCAGGTGTCGCTCTGGGAGCCGGTCGACCCGTTTCGGGTTGCGATGGCAACTGCTGATCCCGTTGACCTGGCTGACGGTCCTGATCCGGAAGCCTATCGGCCGAGCTGCGTCGAACTGCCGGCTGTCTCAGTCGCCAGCGGCTGCACGGCCGTCGAATCATGTGGTGGATTTACCGGCGGCGCCGAGGTGATTTTCTTCAAGCCCTTCGGTGAGGCCAGTCAGACCGGCCAGCAGGTGATTGCCTTTTCTAACGCCGACAGCTTTCTGCCGGCGTGGCGGCTATGGGGTGGCTGGTCCGATGCCGAGGGCCTCGGCTTCCGGGTGCGGTGGTGGCAGTACGACCAGTTTTCGACG
The DNA here is from genome assembly GCA_009919445.1 of Planctomycetia bacterium. Taxonomy (GTDB): domain Bacteria; phylum Planctomycetota; class Planctomycetia; order Pirellulales; family UBA1268; genus UBA1268. Next base: position 1,147 of record RGBY01000325.1, on the reverse strand, counting down.
GGAACGAATCTTGGCGTCGACTTCACGTCTCGCCTGATCTTCCAGAAGCTCGATGTCGAAGCGACACAGCGAGTTCAGTATCGCTCGTGGGACATTCTCTACTCGGGAGGCGTTACCTGGATTGGCAACGAGATGGCTCTCGATGCCAGCAACGTCGTCGGCACGGATCGCTGGCGGCTTGATGCGGCCGGTGTCACCGTGGGGCTTCAGGGAATCCGCCGCAGTCACCGGTTTGAGCACTGGCGGTTGCAGGGCTCATCGCAATTCTCTGGCGTTTTTGGGAACGGCATTGCCCAGACGGTTGCTGATCCGATTGGTGACCAGCCCAGTTCGATGGGGGCGATTCTTGAGTTTTCTGTCGGCCCACGTTGGGAGCGGTCAATCGGCGGTGGTGCAACCGCGTTCGCAGGCGGCAACGCCGAGGCCCAGTACTGGATGACCGGCCTCGGGGCGGTTGAGGATGGCGTCACGCCCGACGGCCAGGGGCCGCTGGGCCTAGTCGGTCTTTCTTTCAATGTTGGCATTCGCAGGTAGCCCGCAAGAGGGGGGGCGGACCTTTTTTTCCCCTGCTGCGTACGGTTATCGCGTGTCGAGCCTGTTTGAAAGCCGTGAGTGCCAAAAACGTGCGTTCTGATGCGTGTCACGGTACTATCAAAATGCCGAATCTCTCTAAGCTAGGCGGAGTTCGCATAGTCAGTGACCGAGAATCTTTCGGCGATGACCTGTCGCGTTTTTTCGGAGGTCGTCGGCGTGGGTTGTGGCTGAGGCAGGAGGAATTTGCTTGGGCAGGCCAACTCATGAGCTTTGTCTGTGTTACTCGAAAAGATGGATTGCGAACGTGAGGCGAGATCATTCTTTCAGGCGGCTCCTCGGCTGGGTTTTTCGTTCACGGTCATTCTTTGGTCAGCGGTTGTCCAGGCGGACACGCCCGCCCGCCATCCTGGCCGACGGGCGGCGGCCGCTCCCGCTGACAGAGTGGCTGGCCCTGGCAGAGGGGCAGCGAGGCGGTGGCCATCCGCAGACGGGGCTTGGTGGTGTGCTCGGCTGGTATCGCAGCAAGCGGCAACGAAAGCGGCAGCAGCAGCGGCAACGGCCACGGCGGCAGATCCAGCAGGATCGTCCAGAGGGCATTGGCGCCGAGCCACTT
>RGBY01000324.1 GCA_009919445.1 Planctomycetia bacterium | reverse complement strand
TGGTGTACACATCACGCCCATTCTGGGCGACCCGCACACCGAGTGTCTCATGAAGACCGTCGGCAAACAGATTCCACTTGCCATCCTGCCGTCGCCAGATACCACCTGTTCGCGTTGAAACAAACAACGTGCCATCAGGAGCAAAGCTGAATGCTGTTGGCTCGAACAGATACGGCCGCTGTACCGCCGGCCCCTCGACCTGGGCGACAGCAAATCCTCGCGGCATGGTCTGCCCAGACTTCCGCCGCGAGAGGTCAATCCAAAAGTCCTGCTGGCCAGGCTTGAGGAACTCAAGCTGATTCCGCTGGGCCTGCTGGCCATTCGTCGTGACGTTTCGGTAGTTGGTCTGCCCGAGCCAGTAGGTGAGCACCTCTTGAGTATCTGCTGGGTGTTCAATCTGAAAGCGAAGCCGCTGCCGCAGGAGTGACGGGGCCTCGACTGTTTCCGTCACCGTCCATTCCCGGCCCTGCTTCTGATCAGTCAGCCGATAGCGAAAGATCGGCCCACCATCTCCCTGTTCATACCCGAGCCAGGTGTAATCGAATTGCATCCGGCCTACATCAATCTTCCAGGGCTTATCCCGAATATGAAAGGACTGGCCTGCTGACTGATTGAGAGTGAACTGCCCCTCCTCGTCAATCCATCCCAGTGGCCCCTGCCAGATGGCCTCAGCCCGGAAAGCCGCTGGATTGTAGGTAAAGCAGATGCCATTTGGCTGGGCAACGGCCAATAACTTATCGAGGCCGCTATGCTCTGGCACCTCACGGATGATCGTCTCATTCCTGGCGACAACCGGCGTGCCCCCCTGATCGGCCCGACAAGACGCGAGATAGGCGATCAGGTCATAAAAATCTGTGGCACTTGTTAGCTGATCAGCGAGCCCCTCCGGCATGGCCGACGCCGCGGCAATCATCTCGTCAACCTGTTCCCGAGGAATGGTGACGACCTCGCCAGACTCTGGGCTCATCAGCACGACTTCGAGCGGTGACTGCGAGACAAGTACGCCTTTGTGGACCGTGCCAGCATCCGTCAAAACCACAAATGATTCATAGCCCTTGGCAATGACGCGGCTGGGATAGAGCACCGACTCAACGAGTTGCACCGGCGTAAGCCGATCTCCAATCGCAGTCTGATCTGGACCAATCGACCGCCGCCCTGCCTGCTGTGCCTCTGGCGTCACAACGTGGCACTTCACGCAGCCTAGATTTTCACGCTTGAAGACTGTCTCTCCACGGGCAGGATCGCCCTGACTTATGCAGTCCGCAGCCAGTTCGGCAATCTCCTGCTCAGCCAGTTGCCGTGACAGAGCCGTCGGCCCAGCGGCTCCCGGCTCGGCAGCCCCGGCATGGCTTCCCAAAAGCCCCGGGCTGCACCAGCCCCAGACACACCACGGCATGACGCACCAGAGAAAATAAACCAGGCCACGACAACTCCAGCCCCAGATCAGCCAAGCCCTTAGGAGACCAAAACCACAGAGGGTTTCATCACGCAGTTCAACTTGAAAAACAGGCCATCTGTGCTGATCCGCCAATAGTAAGGGTAATTGGGTGTGCTCCATCTGCTGTTTCATCACGACAAACCTTTCCATCAAGAATGTCGCCGGCTAATTACCCTTACAAGGCCACTGCCCTTAGCTGAGCCCCCCGTTTCACCAGCCGACGTAGAAACGCGAAAATGCCGCAGCGTCACCCTCATTGCCTCCCAATCATAACTATCGATAGCGTTAGACTATTTTGCTAGCCTGATCGCAGATTTCTGATTACACGAGTGGCAGGCTCTACCGTTTCGGCTCGGATCAGGCTAGCGGGCATTTCCGCCGTTCCCAATCTCCCAGCCCCATCCCTTCGGCAGATGGCCACCACCTGAATAGTTCGCACTGGGCTTCACCGGTGGCAGGGTTGCCACGAAGGCGTCGTACTGCTTTCGCATTTCGGCAACGACGGCTGGATGAGCATCTGCCAGATTGTCACGCTCTTCTGGGTCAGCAATCAGATCAAATATCGGTCGAATGTGGGATAGCGGTGTCAACCTGAACCCGTTCAACGGCTATCGCCTGCCAACCGTCTTCAGGTTCTTGCCGGATACCCGAACCATCGGCAAAGAGCAACGGTTCTTCAGCCGCATAGATCTGCTGATCCGCAGCAATTCGCATCATTGGTCGGCGGATGAATTGGACACTAGCATTCCCGATACTTTCCATACCCGCAATTCGCCAGTCGGAATCAGCCAGCATTCGATATCGAGGTCCATCCCCGCCTGCCTGTGCAAACACGTAATTACGTCCATCAACCGTTTCTTCGGCATCCACGATATCCCACCGATCGTGGAATCGAATATTCAGTGAAGCTTCCCCATACGTAATGGGCACTGTATTACTAAACACATCTCCGGCAGTGTTCCGACCGAGCCGTCGATTTCCTGTTCGCTCGACCGGTGAAATGAGTTCTTCGCTGGCACCGCGTTGGAATTGAACATGAAATGCTACTCCTGCAGCAGTCACGGTGCTCTGCCGCACTTTCAACACAAAAGTCTCGGATTCACCAAAGGTCTG
>RGBY01000323.1 GCA_009919445.1 Planctomycetia bacterium | reverse complement strand
GCCGCTGCCGGCAGATAAGCTGCTCGGCGCTGGCAGGCAGCTATTTCCTGTGGGACTCCCCGACCGCTGGCAGCAGGCTGTGCCGATTCCAGAAGCTGCTCAGCCAGTGCCAATTCAAATCGGGGTCCGAACCCTTGATGCAACTGCCTGGTTCACTGTCAGCCGCCTGCTCATCTGGCGGGATGCCCACTGGCTACCGCATGGCACCCAGGCCTGCTGGGATGTGCCCTCCGATCATGTCTTTGTGCTGGGCGACTGCCCCGTCGCCAGCCGTGACAGTCGCCAGTGGGGGCCGCTCCCGGCTGCGGCAGTTGTCGGCCGGGTGGTGGCCGCGGAAGGGGTGAACATCAACCCGAACGAGAGCGATTGATCTCACTGGAAAGCACAAAGGGCACGAAGAAAAGGCTGGTTGCGGCGGCCTGGGGTTTGGGTGCCACGTTCCATCTGGTAGTTGTACAGATCGCACGTTGAAGGGCTTCCGTCGCGTTTCCAACGGCAATGCCCGTCAGACTGTGGAAAAAGTCTGCCGCCGCAGGATGCGGCGATTGGCAAACCCGAAAACCGTTGGCATTTTTGGGGGTTGCCCAAGTGGACTGTCGTTCGCCTGCATTCGCGGGCAGGGTCCATGGAGGGGAATCCTGTTTGGCACGACTTATGCGGGTAAGACCGCATCCAGCCTGCGTGTATCGCCGGCTCGGGGGCGGCGAAAGTCTCGTCGTCGGGCGAGGATACGCCCAACACTCCTCGAGTGTTCGCCGACCCCCGAGCCTCCCCGTCCTGAATCAAATCCCCAAGTGATATTCCGGGAGGGCTGCCCGTGCCCTGAGAGCCGGCGTAGCTGGCCAGCAAAGCCAAGGATGGCGGAGCGCAGGCAGCTTCGAACGAGCGAAGGACTGGAGGGCCGCAGCGAGTGTCCGGCGACAGGGCGCGGGCAGCCCCGACCGACGCTGGACGTCGGTGTTCCCCGCTTTAAAAAAGATCCAAAAATACCAGTCAACTGAGACGGCACATCTTGTGCCGAGCAGGATTGCCATGGAGGGCTTTTTCCACGGACAGCTATGGTTCAGCGGCCCCGCAGGCTGCAAGAGTCAGAATGGGGGGTTGGCGGGGATCTTCGAGTGCCCGAGCTTAATGAAGTTCAGACTGCTTTCGGTGTCGTCACCAGTCGTCCGTGTCCACCTCTGCTCCACCTTCTTCAACGAGTGAGCCAGGGTCCACTTCACTTTGGGAGTGCAACGCGAACCGTCAACCTTCGGATCATCCTTCTCCCCACCCTGTGGCTGGACATCATCGAATCGCACCCGCGTGAAGTCCAGAAAGTTATACCGATAGAACAGCTGGTCCTCAGCGGGTGACGCCCGCCAAGACCGGAGGCCCGGCGCGTCATGAGCGAAGAGCTGGCCGTCGGCGTCTGGCACGTTTGTTTCTCCCGCCTGACTTTTATCGTCATTGACGAGTTCGTCCCCGGGAGGGAAAGGGATGTTCTCGTCCACGACCTTTTTCCCACTTGCCTTGATCCGCCACTTTAGTAGCTGCATCTGCCTGGCGTTGTCGAATTTGATGAAGGATGTATCCCCGCCACCGATTCCCTTTGGGAAGATCACGAATTTGAACAGGATGACATTCTTCAGGTGTTTGACATCCGGACCCGCAAGCCCGGCTTTGCCCCCGCGGAGGTTGACCATCCTCAACGTTTCTGCGCCGATGTCCGGCCAGATCGCCTGATCCCGGTCATGAAGTGTCGCCTGGATCTCTCCCCACACACCGGTTGCTACGACCGTATCGCTCAGATCGTTGTAGGTCGCGGTAATTCTTACTGCCCTGATTTCTTCACTCTTAGCAGTTACCTCAACCCAACGAGTCAGTGGGAGCTGAGAGGCTTTGAATGATCGTTTCTTTTCAACCGTCTTCTTCTCAGAGTCTTTCCAGATTTCTGCACTCCCGGCGATTGTGAGTTCGACTTCTCCACCAAGGTTCGGTGCGGGCGGATGAATCACCAGCTTCATGAGATCCTTTTCACCCGCCACTCCATTGCCGTTGTTCTCACTATTGTCGAGAGCACCGTTACTGTTGGTGTCATTGAGGTTGGCGACGGTAAAGGCCCCTGGATTCTCCTCTTTGGCCTCATCGACGGCCACCCCATGCTGTCCATGGTGGATGACGAGATTGATCGCGGCCACGCCAGCAGCGCCCTCGCTGAGGGGTGCTCGACTGCCGTTCCTCTTGTTTCCCTCAAGAGCATCCGCCAGCTCCTTGTGTTTCGCTGCCGTTTGCCCTCCAAGCCAGACAAGCATCGCAATGCTCGCGAGTAGCCCTCCTGCTGCTAGCACTGTTTTCCTGTTCACGCTCACGGCATCGCTCGGATTTTGCTTCAGCTGCTTCCTACCATTCGGGACCCGGGCAGCTTCCGTTGTTCAACGCTTGCAGTTTTCGAGTACCCTTCGCTGTGAAAAGCTACCGTCGTAGGCAAAGCTGGTCGGCTTCGTGCAGCACGATCAGAGAATCAGCCTGACGGATCAGCCGGTTAACCGCGTCAGGGCTGTCGGCATGGCCGAT
>RGBY01000322.1 GCA_009919445.1 Planctomycetia bacterium | reverse complement strand
TGCCAGGTCATCGAGCATTGCCCGACGGGCCACACGGCTCACGCCCGGTGGATTGGCCAGATACGGCACTGGCTCGCCGGTGTTGCGAAACTTGACGCCCTGATAGCGACTGGGCAGAAAGCCCGCCCCCCAGTAGTAGTCAAAGAAGAGTTGGCCACAGCTCTTCTGCTTGTCGGATGACGTCATCACCACAAAGGCAGGCAGGTCTTCGGTTTCACAGCCAAGGCCGTAGGCCAGCCAGGCCCCCAGACTCGGCCGGCCCGGCACCTGGCTGCCGGTGAGCATGAAGGTGACACCCGGGGCATGGTTGACCGCCTCGGTGTGTAGGCTACGGACCAGGCAGAGATCATCAGCGAGGGCCCCGATGTCGGGCAGCAATTCGCTCATTTCCATGCCGCAGTTGCCATAACGCTTGAAGCCCTTGATCGGGGCGACTACCGGCCACTTGGCATAGCCACTGGACATCGTCGAAAGCCGCGTGCTGCCCCGCACGCTGTCAGGAACGTCCTTGCCAGCCTGCTCGCGGAGCGTCGGCTTGGGGTCGAATAGATCAACGTGCGAAGGGCCGCCCCCCTGCCAGAGCATCACCATTCGTTTGGCCTTGGGCGTGTGGTGAGGCAGGCCAGCCCGCCCGGCCTGGCCTGGGCCAACACCAGCACCGGTTTGGCCCGACGGCACACCAGCCTCGGCTTGAGCGTGGCGGCCGAGCAGGCTAGCCAGTGCCACCAGGCCAATGCCCTGCCCCGCTGAGCCAAACAGCTGACGGCGAGTGGCGCGGGCGATGGTTTCAGACAATGGGTCGACCATAAGGCAATTCCTCACTCGCGGCTAAGAGCCTCATCCAGGTTGGCAATGGCCAGGCAGACACTCGTCAGGGCCGCCTGTTCGACTGGGTGAAGCGTGATGTCGTGTGGGCTGGCACCAACTGAAAGCAACTGCTCAGCTGCGGCGACATCTGGGGCAAACAGGTCGTACTGACGGGCATACATCGCACGGAGCAACTCAAGCTCATCTTCGGTTGGCTGGCGGCTGAGCATGCGGCGGAAGGCATGGGTTAGCCGGCCGGTCAGGCTGTCGGCTGCTGCCGCGCTCTGGGTGGCCAGCACCCGGGCGGCCTCGACCCAGGTGGGATCGTTCAGTGTGGTCAGGGCATGCAGCGGGGTGCAGGTGCGGCTGATGCGAACGGTGCAGGTCTGCCGGTTGGCTGCGTCAAACATGTTGGCCGGGGCAACCGTCCGCCGCCAAAAGGTGTAAAGGCTGCGGCGGTAGAGATCACTGCCACTCGACAGCGGATAGGTGAAGTCTCGCTCTTTGGTGATCGCCAGAGATTCCCAGATGTTGTCTGGTTGATAGGGATAGACCGGTGGCCCACCGACCGCTGGGTTGAGCAGCCCGCTGGCAGCCAGCGTCCAGTCTCGAAGCACCATTGCCGGCAGCCGAAACCGGGCCGCCCGGCCATGTAGCCGGTTTTCGGGATCGTTGGCCAGCTGCTCTGGGGTCACCCGGCTGCTCTGCCGGTAGGTGGCACTCATCACCAGCAGCTTATGCAGCTGCTTCTGGCTCCAGCCGTTTTCGCGGAACTCGACCGCCAGCCAGTCAAGCAGCCGCATATGCCGGGGGTACTCACTCTGCACCCCCATGTCTTCAACAGTTTTGACCAGGCCCGTGCCGAAGAAGTGCTGCCACATGCGGTTGACCTGCACCCGGGCGGTCAGCGGATGTTCCGGTAGGAATAGCCACTTGGCCAGGCCCAGTCGGTTGGCCGGCAAGTTTTCTGGCAGCGGTGGCAGGCTGGCCGGTGGGGCAAAGCTCAGCGGATCGCCAAGCGCCGCAAGATAGTCACCCCGGTCGAGGATACGGGTCTCGCGGGGCCCGGCATCGCTCATCACCATCACGCGGGGAATCTGGTCGCCACTATAGGCGTCGTGAGCCCGCTTGGCGGCGGTATAGTTCACCACGGCGGGGAGGCGTTTGGTGACCGACTGCTTCACTTTCTTGTCAAAGAAGCCTCGCAGCTGGCTTTCAATCGACTTCTTTTCGGCATCGGTCCGCTCGGCCTCGGGCTTGCGTAACAGCGGTGTCAGGTTGCGGGGCAGATCCTTGCCGTCGGCCGGCTCGCCGTCAGCAAACAGGCCGGCCTTCCAGGCCGCGTAGGTGGCATCAATGACAGGCTGGGCTTCGGCCTCCAGTTTCTGCATCGCAGCCTTGAGTTCATTGCGTTTCTGCTGCTGTGTCTCATCGGGCAGTTCCAACAGCGGGGGAGCCACGCGAATCCGCGCTGATTGACGACCGGGCTGGCCACGCTCGGGCACCTGGTTAAAGACATGCAGTAGCCGGTAGTAGTCAGCCTGCGTCAGCGGATCGTACTTGTGATCGTGACACTGGGCGCAGGCCATGGTCAGGCCCAGCCAGGTGGTGCTGGTGGTGTCGACCCGATCAAACAGGTTGTTGAACCGCTGCTCTTCGGGAATGGCGCCCCCTTCCCCGTTGAGCAGATGATTGCGATTAAAGGCGGTGGCCAGCTGCTGTTCGTTCGTTGCGGCTGGTAACAGATCGCCAGCCAGCTGCTCAATTGAAAACT
>RGBY01000321.1 GCA_009919445.1 Planctomycetia bacterium | reverse complement strand
CAATGAGCTCGCAGAGCGAGAGATAAAACCAGTTCTCACTGCAGAACCGATGCAGCGTCACAGCGACAGTGCCACGCGGGTGGGCATCGAGCCTCGGCTCACTTGTCCTTGAGCAGCTCTTTGAAGACCTTTCGGACCTTCTCAACCTTTGGGGCAATCACCGCCTGGCAGTAGGGCTGGTAGCCATTGATGGCAAAGTAATCCTGGTGATAGTCCTCGGCCGGATAGAAGACCTTCGCCTTCTCAAGCGTTGTCACAATCGGCGAGGGGAACACCTTGGCAGCATCGAGTGTGGCAATCACTCGCTCGGCCGTCTCTTTCTGCTTGTCATCGTGATAGAAGATTGCTGAGCGATATTGGGTGCCAACGTCTGCCCCCTGCCGGTTCAGTGTTGTCGGGTCATGGGTGGCAAAGAAAATCTCAAGGAGTTTTTCAAAGGGCACCACAGCCGGGTCGTATTCGATCTCAACCGCCTCGGCATGGCCGGTCAAGCCACTACAAACCTGCTTGTAATTTGGATTGGCAATCCGACCACCGGTATAGCCGCTGGTCACGCTCTGCACGCCCTTAATCTGGGCATAGACCGCCTCGGTGCACCAGAAGCAACCGCCTCCAAAAGTCGCCTTGGCGGGGTGCCCTGGCACCTCTTCCGCAGCCGAAGCCTCCATCGCGAACCCTCCACAAAAACCCACGAAAGCCAGAAAGGCCGACACCACGAGGCTGGCAGGATGCCATCTCGCCACCAAACCATAGCCGCCTCCGTTACGCACGCCAGTCATTTGACTTACTCCCTCAGCCCAGTTTCAGAAATCAGTCACTCAGAAGCCACCAGAGTTTCACACTCAGGAGGAAACACTGTTTTTTACGTATCGAACCGCGAAATAGGTCGGCTCTACGACATACCGCAGGGGTTTCGCGGCCCATTCCCCAGCATAGTCGACACCGATTCTCGGTGTCCGCTCAATCCGACGACGGGGTACACCCACACCAGTCTCCAGCCAGAGTCCTGTTGCACAGGCGGCAGGCTGCCCGTCATACCGACGATCAACACCAACCGCCTTCGTCAGCCGACCCGGGCCAATTGCCGTACCGGCTCCCCGAATGAGCACTGCTGCCGGCACCCCTTCCTGACCAGTCACAATATTGAGCATCCAGTGCATCCCATAACAAAGATAGACATACCAGTGGCCGGCAGGCCCAAACATGGCGCGGTTGCGAGCCGTCGGGCCGGTACGGCCATGACAGGCCAGGTCCTGCGGACCGAGGTAGGCCTCTGTCTCGACAATGACGTGACGCTCGAACTGCCCCTTGCCATGCCGGACGACCAACCAGCAGCCGAGCAACTCACGAGCCACCGAGTCGGCCCGTCTGGCAAAGAATGCCGATGGTAAAAGTTGTCCGACACTCACCCCCCTCGCCTGAGTGGCCGCCAGGGAACCCAAGGGCTTTCGCATTTTGGCCAATTTTGGTCTGTTAGACGCAGTTGACCGCTTGCTGCATGTGGTTTGTTTCGAGTTTGTCGGGCGTGGCATTGATGCCTCTCCTGCGACAGCCTACGGGCCATCGTTCAAAAACCGGTGGAGTCTTTCATGCAAGGATCGCAGACTATTGAGCCGTTGCCGAGCCCCGAACTCGAGACGCCTGTGGAACGTCTGGCCACTCCCTCGTGGATCCGCGATGCCCGCCGTACCATCAGGCAGTCCGCAACCGATTTTTTTAAGGTCTCTCCGCTCCGCTACTGGACTGATTTTCTCATCAGTCTGGTGCTGGCCTACTCAGCAGCCACGATCTACCTGCTGGCACCGCTCGGCTCCTGGCAGCAACTGGTTGCCTTTCCGATGGCCGTCTTCTGGCTCTATCGCCTCGGGTCGCTGATCCACGAAGTCTGTCACCTCGGCGCCCACGAGATGCGGGTCTTCAAGGTCACCTGGAATCTCTTGGTCGGCGTTTTTACGCTCACGCCTTCCCCATTCTTCACTCGCCACCACCGTGATCACCACAGCCAGCGGATGTATGGCACACCAGAAGACCCTGAGTACGTCGCCAACGTTCTTGAGGCCGGCGACTGGAAAAGCGGCCTTCGCTACGCAGCCTTCATCCTGGCCTTTCCGATCTTGGTGTTCCTGCGATTCCTCCTGGCACCGCTGACGTTTCTCGACCCAAGGCTACGGCAATTCGTCTTGGAACGAGGCAGTTCCCTCACACTCAATCTTCGCTATCGCAGGCAGATCACCGACTTTGATCGCAGGGCCATTACCGCCATGGAATTGCTCTGCTTCCTCCGAGCGGCTGCCATTCCACTGGCGGTCTTCACGGGTGCGGCACCGCTCAGTCGCATCCCACTGCTTTACTTACTTGGCCTGACAACGCTGGTTATGAACCAGATGCGGCAACTGGCCGATCATCATTTTGAGGGCGACGGCAGTCGCAGCAATGTCGAGTCTCATATTCTCGACTCCTGCAATTACTCTGGCAACGACCCGCTCACCCTGCTCTTCTTTCCATTCTCGATTCGGTACCACGCGTTGCACCACCTCTTTCCCTCGCTGCCCTATCACAATCTTGCTGGGGCTCATCACTATCTGGTCGAAAACCTGCCGGATGACTCGCCCTATCACGGACTTGATCAGCCGGGCTGGT
>RGBY01000033.1 GCA_009919445.1 Planctomycetia bacterium | reverse complement strand
TCTGAGGCCCCTTCACCGAGCGCGATCAGGCAAGGCACGCCGCCCCCCTTCTCGTACTCACTCCGCACAAGATGGCCCGGGCCCTTTGGTGCAACCAGCAAGATGTCATGCCCCGGAGGTGGCTCGACCTGGTTGAAGTGGAAGTTGAAACCATGGCTGGCCATCAGGACGGCACCTGGCTTGAGATTCGGCCGAATCGCCGCCTTGTAGACGTCCCCCTGAAATTCATCCGGCAGCAAAATGTTGACCACATCAGCCTGCTTGACGGCATCTTCAACCGACAACGGCTCAAAGCCATGGCTTTTGGCGAGGTCATAATTGGGACCACCCGGTCGCTGGGCGACAACGACATTGAGCCCGCTGTCTCGCAGGTTCTGAGCCTGGGCATGGCCCTGGCTGCCATATCCAATGATGGCAATCGTTTTGCCGGAAAGAACGGCGAGGTCGGCGTCAGCTTCGTAGTAGATGGTGGCGGGCACGAGGGGCTCCTTCTGAACCTGTTGAGGAAAGGGAAATCGGTTGTTTTGCTGTTCTTTGCGTGACGAATACGTCGCCAAATGATCGCGGCCAGAGGCTCTAGCCTGCCGACGCTTCATTCTCCGGGCGACTGCCGCGGACCATGGCAATCCGGCCAGTCCGCACGAGTTCGAGAATCCCGAGGGGCCGCACTAGGTCGATGAAACCCTCAATCTTGTTTTCAGTGCCAGATATTTCGACGATCACGCTATCAGCGGCAACATCGACCACACGGCCCCGGAAAATCTCGGCCAACTCCTTGACGTTTGACCGGGCCGGGCCCGCCGGAGCGGCCACCTTAATGAGCATAAGGTCGCGTTCAACATAATTTTGCGAACTGATATCGTCGACGCTGACCACGGTGACGATCTTTTCCAACTGCCGTCGCACCTGCTCCTGCACCCGTTCATCACCACGGAGAACAAAGGTCATCCGCGAAAAACCGGGGTCATCGGTCTCACCGACAGCCAAACTGTCGATGTTGTAGCCCCGGGAGGCAAGCATCCCCGAAACGTGGGCCAGCACACCGGGAACATTTTGAACCGTTGCAGAAAGAACGTGTCGCATAGCTATGGCCAGGGCCCGGGCTGGCCCTGCCGGCCTGCTGGCTGCTGACCCTCTCATTTGGAAGGGTGTCTGAATGATCGAGCCTCGCAGTCTAATTTCGGTTGATGATCGAATTCAAGCGGCTCGGTGCCGGACCGGCCTCTTGAACCCGAACAAGACCATGTTCACGTTGACAAAGCCGAAAAAACCCCCATATTTAGCCACACTTGTCGGGCCTGCCAGAAAAGGTGGTTCCGCAGTCGTGTCGCCCAAGGTTGGCGCACGGGTATCGCAACACAGAACCGAAAGTGAGAAAACGACGTGTCGACCGCTCTTGCCCAAGAACTCATCGAAGCCGGCGTGCATTTTGGCCACCGCTCCAGCCGCTGGAACCCGAAGATGCGGCCCTACATCTTCGGCCGAAAGAACCTCATTCATATCATCGATGTCCGCGAGACAATTCGCGGCCTGCTCCGCAGCAAAAAATATCTCAAACAGGTCGCTGAGACAGGCAGCCTGATTCTGTTTGTTGGCACCAAACGTCAGGGCCAGGAAGCAATTGCCCGTGAGGCCAGCCGTTGCGGCATGCCCTACGTCAGTGACCGTTGGCTTGGTGGCACCCTGACCAACTTCCGCACCATCCGAAACCGACTGGCGCGGCTGGAAGAGCTCGAGGAACTACTCCCCTCCGATGCCTTCCATAGCTATTCGAAGAAGATGCAGTCGTCCCTGCGGCGGGAACATCGCAAGATGCTCCGCAACCTCGGTGGCATTCGCACCCTCTCCCGACTCCCTGAGTGCCTTGTGGTGTTCGACCCCAAAAAGGAAAAGAACGCCATCAATGAGGCCCGCAAAATGGGCATCACGACGGTCGCCTTGATCGACACTGACTGCGATCCCGATATGGTTGACCTGCCGATCCCTGGGAATGACGACTCCATCCGTTCCATTGAACTGGTCGCTGCCCGTTTGGCTGATGCCATTCTTGAGGGCAAGGCCACCTTGGCGGCGAGCAATCAGTCACAGGCAGAGGGTGGTGACGGCGAGTCGAAGGGAGCCAAGCCTGCTCCCCGGGCCCGCGGGAACGTCGCCCCCCCATCAGCCAAGCCAGCCAAGGCTTGATTTGCCCTTATCCGCGCGACTCCGCCGTCAGGATGCCAAACCTAGGGCATCCTGACGGCAGCGCCGGCTGCCTGCGATTGGGCCAGACTGCTCGACCCACAGGCTCTCCAAACCAATCCCCCAATCAGCTTTCCCCGATAACTTCCCAATAAAAACAGAGGAACTCGACAATGGCAGCAATCACCGCCGCCGCAGTCATGGCCCTGCGTGAAAAAACTGGCCTGCCCATGATGGAATGCAAGAAAGCCCTCAGCGAATGCGGCGGGGACACCGAACAGGCCGTTGAGTGGCTGCGGAAGCAAGGCATCAAAACCCAGGCCTTGCGTGCCGATCGGGAAACCTCAATGGGTCGACTGGCTGTCTACACCGATCTCGAAAAAGGCGTTGGCACCATCATTGAACTAAAGTGCGAAAGCGCCCCGGTTGCCGGCAGCCCTGACTTCAAGGATCTCGCCAACGATCTTGCCAAGACACTCGCCCTCGGCCCCGGGGCGGCAACAGCCGATGAACTGCTTGCCCAGAAGAGCCAGGAACACCCCGAGAAAACCCTTGGTGAACTGAAAGACGACCTCTTCAATCGGATGCGGGAAGTCTTTGAACTTTCCCGGATCTGCCGCATTGATGCCCCCTGCGGCGGCTATGCCCACCACGACGGCTCCAAGGCGGCCTTGGTTGAAATTGCCGGCAAGGTGACTGGGCCAGACGCGGCTGAAGTGGCCAAGGACGTGGCCATGCATATTGTCGCTCTGGCGCCGAAAGCCATCAGCAAGGACGACCTCGACCAGGACGCCGTCGAGAAAGAGCGCGAGATCCTTACCGAAGCAGCCCGCAAGGAAGGCAAGCCTGAGAACATCATTCAGAAGATGATCGAGGGCCGACTCCGTAACTTCTTTAGTGAGTGCGTCTTGCTTGAACAGCCGTTCGTCAAAGACGACAAGCAACGTGTTGGCAAGCTTATCGAAGCCGCCGGCCTCGACATCAAACGCATGGAGAACTGGAAAGTGGGTGGCTGAGCCACCTCGCTTGATCTCGTACGACGAATATGACCATCACCACAGGAACGCCTTACCGACGCGTGCTACTCAAACTCTCAGGCGAGAGTTTCGCCCGAGCAGGTGAGCGAGGCATCTCGATGGAAGAGGTGCTTCACATCGCCCAGCAGACGGTCCGGGCAAAAAGTCGTGGCGTCCAACTGGCGGTGGTCATCGGCGGAGGCAATATCCTGCGTGGCGCGTCGTTCACGGCGGGCAACACGGGCGTACAAGAGGCCACGGCCCACTACATGGGCATGCTTGCCACCGTGCTGAACGGCCTCGCTTTGCAAGATGCCATTGAGTCGCTGGGGGTTGAGACCCGACTCATGACAGCCATCCAGATGGACGGCGTGGCCGAGCCCTACATTCGTCGACGCGCCCGTCATCATCTCGATAAGGGGCGGATTGTGATCCTCGCCGCTGGCACTGGCAGCCCATTTGTGACGACTGACACAGCAGCCGCCCAACGCGCCCTCGAAATGGAAGCCGACATCCTGATGAAGGCAACCAGGGTCGATGGCGTCTATTCAGACGATCCGGAAAAGAATCCGCATGCGGTGCTCTATCGCGACCTGACGTTCCAACAAGTCCGGGACCAGAATCTGCAGGTCATGGATGCCACAGCCATTTCCCAGTGCATGGAGCACGACATGCCGATCCTTGTCTTCAACTATCGCAAAGACGGCAACATTGAGCGGGCCGTCGCAGGGGAAAAATGTGGCACGCTGGTTACCAGCCGGCGGTCCCCTCCTGAATGAGTGGGGACATTGGCTTGCCTCGCACCGGAGGCTGGGTGAGAATCGAACGGAAACAGAACCGGCCGTGACCGGTTTGGCGAAATGATTTGGGGTGAGGAGGTGACAGGATGGCGGTTGACGAGATTCTGCTCGACGCCGAGGAACGCATGGAGAAGGCCGTCGAGGTCTTCCGAAACGCGCTGACTGGTATTCGTACGGGCCGGGCTAATCCTGGTCTGGTCGATTCGCTACGAGCCGAGGTCTATGGCTCGCCAACGCCAATTAAATCATTGGCCAACGTCGGGGCACCGGAGCCAAATCAGATCGTCATCCGCCCGTTTGATCCCAGCACAATCAAAGATATTGAGAAGGCCATTCAGGCCAGTGACCTTGGGCTCAACCCGCAAAGCGATGGCCGTGTCATCCGGATTACGATTCCCGCCCTCTCAACAGATGTCCGGAAGAAGATGACTTCCCGCATCAAAGAACTCGCCGAAGAGGCCCGTATTTCCATCCGCAATGTTCGCCGTGATGCCAACAAGGCCGCTGATGGTGAAAAGAGCGGGGGCACAATGACCGAGGATGACTGCACCAGCACGAAAGACGACGTGCAGGACTTGACCAAGAAGTACGAAAGTCAGGTTGGCGACCTCGCCAAGGCCAAAGAATCCGAAGTGATGGACGACTAACGCCTGGCACGAACCCCGGCAGCACAGGCGTCGACAGCCGCCTGCTCCCACCGAAACCGCATCCTGACACGAGGGCCGTGGGCAATCGTGTCGGAGCAGGCAAGACGATCCCAGCCACTGTTTTGATTCCAGCCAGCCAAGGGGCACGCTCGCCATGACCGCATCTGTTGCCCCGATTCCCGTGCAGTTGACCGATGTGGTCAAACGCTACGGACGGCGGACGGTGTTGGATGGCGTCTCGCTGGAAGTGACCCCTGGCATTACCGGCTTGGTCGGCCCCAATGGTGCCGGCAAAAGCACACTGGTCCGGTCGATTCTGGGCCTGGTCCGTCTCGCCGAAGGAAAGGCACGGGTCTTCGGCCATGACCCCTACCGCCGTCCCCGTCGGGTCCGGGAACTGGTCGGTGTGGTGCCTGAAGATGAGTGCTCCGTCCCGGGCCTATCCGGGGTCGAAATGGTGCGGTACGCCGCGAGACTCTCCGGTCTGCCCGCCACGGAGGCACTCCGACGGGCCCACGAAGTTCTCGACTGGTGCGACGCCGGCCAAGAGCGATACCGGCCGGTGGAAACCCTCTCTGTCGGCACCCGCCAGAAGGTCTCTTTCGCTGCTGCCATCGTCCATGACCCCCCAATGGTGATCCTTGATGAGCCGACCAACGGCCTCGATCCGATTGAACGGCGGGCCATGCTGGGCCGGCTGACCACGCTCGCCCGCTCTCACGGCAAGACGATTTTTGTTTCAACACATGTCTTGCCCGACGTGCAGGCAATCTGTGATCGCGTCATCGTGCTGGCCCGAGGCCGCGTCCGGCTTGCTGGCACCATCGCTGAACTCACCCGCCCTCCTGTCCCAGAGCATCACCTTACCGGCACTGGCCCACTCGACCGCCTCGCTGCTGACCTTTCCACGCGGGGCCTGCCAGCGACTGTCCGGGTTGGTGAGACTGGCCCACTGATCGCACTTGCCTCACCGCAACCTGATCAACTTGGTCTGGTCTGGTCTGCTGCCAGTTCGGTGGGCGTGGCCATTCGATCATTCGGCCCAGCCTGTCGACCACTCGAACAGGTCTTCATCGAATCACTCCGACAGGCTGCCCAGGAAACCGCCGCTCCTGATCAGGTTCTCATTGAATCCGGAGGAATCAATGCCCCTGCATGATGTCGGCTACCGGTCTTGGAAGAGCCACCGCTGTGGCCCGGCGGCGACGGTCTGGGTCATTGCAGTGACCGGCATCCGTCTGGCCTGGGAAAGCCGCTGGCTCCGCCGGCTGGTCTTCTTCGCCTGGAGCCCGGCGCTGATTTTTGCCGCTAGTTTTTTCGCCTTTGAGCAGGCCGTTGATGAAGGGCGACTGAGTTCGCTGGGAGAAGCAGCCGAACACGGTCGCAACCTCGATGGTGTCGGCATGCTCGGTACCGTGCTGGCTGACGCCCTCGGCGGTGACCCGACCGATGTGGATGTCGAATCAACCCGTCGGCTTGTCTGGACACGGCTGCTGCTGGCCTTCATGCGGGCACCCCAGGCCTTGCTGCTGGCGGCGGTCGTGGGACTGGTTGCCCCGACCCTTATCTCACGTGACCTCCGTGCCAAAGCCTGGCTCGTCTACTTCACCCGACCGGTTGGCCGCCGTGAATACATTCTCGGAAAGGCGACCATTCTGCTCCTGCTGGTCTTGGCAATCACCATGCTACCGGCACTGGCGCTCTGGTTGATGGGGGTCTTGGTCAGCCCGAGCCTGTCGGTCGCGCTGGAAACCTGGGACCTGCCACTTCGCATCATCGTGGCCAGCCTGGCCCTGGCGATCCCGACGGTGTTGCTGGCATTGGCCTATTCATCCCTGACGGCAGAAAGTCGCATTGCCAGTTTTGCCTGGTTTGCGACCTGGGTCGCTCTCTCGATTGCCCACGGGGCACTCACGACTGCCGACATGGTGGCACGTATTCGGGCCGAACAGGCCGCCGTCGAACAGCTCACGGCCGCCGATCTGGCAGATGGTCACGCCACGACTGAACGCCCATCACGAGATTTCCACCGCCGGACAGAACCCCGTCCTTCCGCCTTTCAGCGTCAGTTTCGCTGGCTCGCTCGGGCCGCCGGCATTGATATCAGCCACGACCGCTGGGCCTGGGTTTCCCCCTACCATGCTCTGGGCGTGATGCAGGCAGCGATCTTCGGCATTGATCCGCGCATTCGTTCCTGGGGCCCACCCGCGGCCACTCTCACCGTGATCACGATCGGCAGCCTCCTCGTCTTGGCCTGGAGAGTAACCGCCCCCGCGCGGGGCTGATTCACCTACTTCCACCCACCACCATTTTTCAATGCTCTCCCTTCAGCACGTCACAAAACTCTACGGCTCGGTCATCGGCGTCAATGATGTCTCGGCCGAGTTTGGGCAGGGAGCCCATGGCTTGCTGGGGCCCAACGGTGCTGGGAAGACGACCCTGCTGGGGCTGATCACTGGCCAGCTGCGACCGACAATCGGCACGGTTCGGGTGTTTGGTGAACGGCCTTTCGGCAACCCGGCCATCCTGGCTCGCATCGGCTACTGCCCAGCCGGCGATCTCACTGAACGCCATGCCACACCACAGGAATGGGTCACCTACCTGATGCGGCTGAGTGGTTTTGATCCAGCCGCGGCGGCCCGACGAGCCCGCATGGCACTCGACGAGGTGGGACTTGGCGAGGCCAGCCAACGCCCACTCTCAACCCTGTCGAAGGGCATGCGGCAACGGGCCAAACTTGCCGGAGCATTTGCCCACGAGCCCGATCTTCTCGTCCTTGATGAGCCCTTTGATGGGCTTGATCCAGTTGCCCGCCATGACCTGGTTGGCCTGGTTCGCAGCTGGGCCCGCACCCGCAGCCTGCTGGTTGCCAGCCACCTCCTCCATGAGGTCGAAACCTTACAGGCCGACTTGGCTGTGATTCTTGGTGGCCGGCTGGTCGCCAGCGGAACAGCCGAAGAGATTCGTGGACTCATCGATGCCCTTCCGTCTGAGGTTCGGCTCAAGACTGAAGCCCCAGCACGGCTGGCTGAGCGGATCTGTGCGGCTGGAATCATCGAACACCTCCAGATCGTCGATGCCGACACTCTCGTCGTTGGCACCCGACAAGCGGAGCAGCTCGCGACAGTCGTCGCTGCTGCCGTTGCAGACGGCATCCTGGTCCGCGAGGTCATCGCTGCCGACCGAACACTGGAAGGAATCTTTGGTCGGCTGGTCCAGTTACACCGGGGGGTTGAGCGATGACAGATGCCAACCAGCTCGCCGTCGATGCCAGCGAACGAGAGGGACCCTCTCCACCGGGCCACTGGCTGGCCTCGGCCTGGGCGGTCGCCGCCTTTCAACTCGATCGCCTGATGACCCGTCCCCGTCTGGCCATGGCTCTTGTCGGTGCCCTCTTCCCGCCAGCGGTCATGTTCGCTGCCATCCGCACCGCCCCGCTCGATCGCAACATGGCCGTGGTCATGATCTATGCCCTTATCCCCGAGGCACTCTGTGTGCTCGGTCTGTTGGTGACCATGTGCCCGGTGGTTGCTGATGAACTGGAACGCGGCACCTGGATTCATGTGGCAATCCGTCCAGGGGGTCGCCGCAGCCTGCTACTGGGCACATTCGCCGCCGCAGTCCTTTGGACCAGCAGTGTGGCCGTGACCGGCCTCCTGCTCACGCTGTTCATCGCCCAACTCACCCAGCCCATCGGGCTGGCAGCGATGTTCATCGCCCTGATTGTCCTCTCCTGCATCGGCCGGGCCGCACTCTTTGCCCTCCCAGCGGTAATTCTGCCCAAGCGGGCCCTCATCGCCAGTGTCGGTGTGGCCTTCCTCGTAGAATACATGGCAGGCTTCCTGCCAGCAGTTGTGAATCAGGTGACGGTCAGCCTTCGCCTCCGCAGCCTGCTGGTTGAATGGATGGGCTGGCGGCAGCAACTGCCGGTCGAAATGATGTTGTTTGTCGACATGTACCCGGCCAGCATTCAGATCATTGCCGTTGTCATCCTGGTGATGGTCTTACTGACGGTCGCCTGTTTCATTCTCAATCGTCGGCAGTTCCCCCCCAGTGCAGAAAACTGAGATGAGCTCTCCACCTGCCACTCCGCCTGCCATTGAGGTCACCGACCTCGTGAAGGAATACCGTGGAAGTGACGGCAGCCTGGTCAGGGCCGTTGATCATCTGTCACTGACCGTCGCAGCCGGGGAAATCGTCGGCCTGTTGGGTGCCAACGGGGCGGGCAAGACGACCACGCTGCGAATCATTGCAACCCTGCTGCGACCGACCGCTGGCCATGCCCGTGTCTGTGGTTTTGACAGCCAGGCCGATCCCGTTGGAGTTCGTCGCTCGCTCGGCTACGTTTCGGCAACGACCGGTGTGCCTGACCGCTTGACCGCCCGCGAACTCCTCACCTCATTTGGCCGGCTCAATGGCCTCACCGATGCCGAGGTCAGCAGCCGGGTTGCCTGGCTGATCGACACACTCGCCCTCACCAGTTACGCCGATCGACCAGCAGGGCGACTCTCGTCGGGGCAACGACAACGAATCTCACTGGCGCGGGCCCTCGTCCATGATCCGCCCGCATTGGTGCTTGATGAGCCGACCAATGCACTCGACGTCGTTGGTTCCCGGAGCCTGCTCGACACGCTGGAGCACCTTCGCGAAAATGGGCATGCGCTGCTGCTTTCAACCCATCGCCTGCATGAGATTGAGCACCGCTGCAATCGATTTGTCATCATCGATGCCGGACGGGTTGTCGCGGCGGGCACCCGCAGCGAACTGGTTGGCCCGACGGGTGACCTTGAGAGTGCCTTCTTCCGAGCTGTTGCCGGAGGCATTTCCGCATGAGCCGGCCTGTCGCTTCTCTCCGGGCTGCCTGGTCACTGGCCCGCCGTGATCTGGTTGAATTTCTACGAGACCGCCGCACGGTCGTGGTGACCCTGCTGTTGCCGATGATCACCTATCCGCTGGTCGCGCTGTCCAGCGCGCTGGGCGTGCGGACTGCGCTGGAAAGCACAACTGAGCAGACGGCCGCAACGCCTTTGGCCATCGTCATGAGTGGCCCCGGCTCACCCCTGTTCGCAGCACGGCTTGGGGATCTGCTCCTCGCCGCCGGAGATTCCTCTCCTCCGGAATGGCCAAGTGATGTTTTCGCCGAAATCGAACCGCCAGAGCGGGCCCAGGAACTGCTCGAAGCGGGCAAGGTCGATCTCTGGATTGATGTTCCTGACCATTTCGCCGAGAGCCTCCTGGCTGATGACACCTTTGAACTTGAGGCCCGGGTGGCTGACAGCCAGCCCGCCACAGCAAAAACCCGTGATCAATTTCAGGCACTCATCACTGACTTGGCAGAACAGATTCGGACTGAACGCATGGCGCTGGCAGGAATCCCTCCCAGCCTGTTTGATCCGATTCACCTCAGTTTCGTGGGAAAACCTGTCCCGAAAGCTGGCCTGGAAGACTCCGGCATCCTCGGGCCGCTGGCCGGGGCAATTCTGGTCCTTCTGGCTGTGCTGACAATGACCGGCGCCTTCTATCCCGCAATTGATGCCATCGCCGGCGAAAAGGAACGCGGGACGATCGAAACGCTGCTTATTGTCCCCTGTGGCAGCCTCGATATTGTGCTGGGCAAATTTCTGGCTGTCTTCGGTGTCACCCTGGCAACTCTTGCTGCCAATGTGGTCTCCATTCTGCTGACCATCCTCGTCTCTCTGCGGTTTCTCCCCACTGGCTCAACTGGCCATCTGCTCCAGCACCTCGGACAGGGTGGCCTGCTGACACTCATCGCCTTCATCGGGCTGGCTGCCGTGGCAGCCGCTATGAGCCTTGCTGTCACCACCGCTTCAAAAAGTGTGAAGGAAGCTCAAAACACACTCACCCCAGTGATCTTGCTGGTCAGTGCACTTGCCGGCGTTGCCATTGTGCCCGGCATTCGCAGCGATGGAATCGTGTCGGCCATTCCTTTTGCCGGACAGGTTGTCGTCTCACGAACGGCATTGACCCCACCGCCGCGGCAGCCTGATTCCGAGCAAGGTGAGTCCATCGCCGAGGCCATTCGCGACATGCAGGAAGCAGCCAACGCTGGGCCCAAGGCGGCACTGCTACCGCTGCTGGTCACCCTGCTTTCCAGTGGCCTGGTCACCTGGCTTCTCCTGCGGGGCACGGCAGCCCTCCTCACCGATGAGGAGATCCTTTTCCGTGGTCCCGATGCAGCCAGCGGTTTCCGCCGGCCAGCACGACGGCAGGTACCGGGGGTGATTCACGGCGGGCTAGCCCTCGCCCTCGGTCTGGCAGGGCTGTGGTACGTGCAGGGAATCAGCCCAGAGAACATTGTGCTGGCCATCCCAGTTCAACAACTGGCTGTCGTACTCCCGCTTCTGCTGTTGCTGTTTTGGCAACGGGTCAGCCTGCGGCAGACCTTTTCGCTCCGCTGGCCTGGAGGGGGGCATGGCGTCGGCAAATTCCTCAGCGGCCTGCCGGCCGTTGCGGGTGGCATCCTGGTTGGTGGTGGCGTCTTTATTCTGGGTGCTGCAGCAATTCTTCAGTTTGGCAATCTCGAAATGTCTCCTGCCATGAAGGCGTTGTCAGAAAAACTGCTCTCACTCATGCTGGAACAGCCGTGGTGGCTGGCCTGGCTGTTGATGGCGGTGCTCCCGGCATGCCTTGAAGAACTCTTATTCCGTGGCTGGGTGCTCTCTGCCTTTGCTGGGGAGGCCCCCTCCCGAAACCGCATGGTGATCGCTGTGTTCATCCAAGCCAGCTGCTTTGCTGTCTTCCATCTGCTCCCCGAGCGGATGCCTCAGACATTTCTGCTGGGGCTGGCTCTGGGCAGCATCGTCCTGGCCACCGGCAGCATCCTGCCGGCCATCCTCTGCCACATCGCCAACAACTCGATGCCGCTGCTCCTACTTTCCGCATCGGGTGTCAGGGGCCGTGAAGCCCTGCCAGCCGAACTGGCTGAAGAACTTGGGCAACTCTCCCTGCCGCCGGCAGCGCTTGCCTTGGCCGCAGGAGCGATCGTAATTGGTGGAAGCCTACTGGCCTGGACCGCCTGGCTGCGGCAGGCTTCCGCAGGCAGGACACTGGGGAAACTGGCTTCGCTGCTATTCGTTCTTGGCTGCCTTGCCGGCTCACCAGAGGCCTGGGCTGCCGAGGCTGATTTACTTGATGGCGGCCCCCAAAGCCAGCCAATCACCCAGCCGGTGCGAGTCGCCATCATGCCAATCAAGGGCATCGTCGAATATGTCGACGACCAACCGCGTGGCTACTCGATTGACCTCTGGACCGAACTGGCTCGTCGCCTGGAAGTTCAGACGCACTATGTCCGCTTGGATTCCATCGAGGCACTCTTCACCAGCACCACCACGGGCCAGGTTGATGTGCTCTTGGGGCCGCTAGCGATGACCGAACAACGCGAGCGGATTGTTGACTTCACCCACCCCGTGGCCCACTCCGGCCTGCAAATTGCTGTTCCCAGAACTCGCGACAGTGGCCTCTGGATTGCCCTGGCCAGCCTGTTCTCTTGGGACCTGCTCGCCATTCTTGCGGGAGTCATTGGCACGATGGTCCTCACCGGACACCTGCTCTGGTGGTTCGAGCGGCGACACAACGCCGATTCATTTCCGGCCCGCTACCCCCGCGGCGTCTGGGAGGCCGTCTGGTGGAGTGTCAGCACGATCATCACTGGTGGCTGTGAGAACAAGGAAATCTCAACCGTCACCGGTCGACTGATCGCTGTAGCCTGGATGATCGGTGGAATTGTGCTGGTCGCCCTGCTGACGAGCACACTCACCGCCACCATGACCGTGGAGCAGGTCACTGGCACCATTCGCGGACCCCGTGATCTGGCTGGCAGGTTCGTCGCCTGCCAAGAGGGAGCCGTCACCAGTGAGGCCGTCCGCGAATATGGCGGGATCCCGCGGATCTATGCCGATCTCGATCACATGCTAGACGCAGTCCACAATGAAACCTGTGATGCTGCTGTCTCCGAAGCCCATACGCTGATGCACGCCATATCGACTGCGGAGGAGGGCGAGTTTCGCATCGTGGGAGGCGTCTTCGACTCATTTGATTTTGGGCTGGCCTTACCTGCCAACAGCCCTCTGCGCGAACCGTTGAACACCGCCATCCTCCAGATGCGGGAAGCGGGACTGCTCGATGAAATCAAGGATCGCTGGTTCGGCGACCACGACTAACTGCTGCAGCACCTGTATCAGCATGAGTCTGACCGTCCTGCCAGCCTTCGGTCGCGGCTTGCAGCGGTTTCCTCTGCCATGAGTTGTCAAACCAGTTCAGGAAGTGCGAGAATGAATCGACGCAAGTGATGACCGTTGCCTGCGAACCATCGGCTCTCCGATTCCTCCTGCAGGCACTATCATGGGCTCATCCTCTTCTGACGTTTCGGGGCCACGGCCTGTCGGCATCCACTGGGAATATGCGATCCCGCTGCTTGCTGTCCACCTGGCAGCCGCGCTTGTCCTGATTCCTTCCTTGTTCAGTTGGTCCGGGCTCGTTCTCGCCCTGGTGGGCACCCACCTCTTCGGCATGCTGGGAATCAACATCTGCTACCACCGCCTGCTGACACACCGCAGCCTGGCCGTCCCCCGCTGGCTGGAACAGACCCTGGCGACCATTGCCATCTTCTCACTGGAAGACTCACCGGTACGCTGGGTGGCGACACACCGGCTGCACCATGCTCACTCCGATGCTGCGGCTGACCCCCATTCACCAGTCCATGGAATCAGCTGGGCGCACACCGGTTGGCTCGTACGACCTGCTCCTGATCGCCGCACGCTCGCTTTTTTTGATCGCTACGCCCGTGACGTCCTGGCGGTTCCCTACTACCGCTGGTTCGAAAAGCGACCGATGCGTGTGCTCTGGGTGTACCTGGCTCAAATCCCCCTCTTTGCGCTGGCTGGCTGGCTGTTTGGCCTCGCCTGCGGAGACACCCCAGCGCAGGCCACCCTGCTCGCAGGCAGCTGGGTGGTCTGGGGCGTGCTGCTGCGGACCGTACTGGTCTGGCACCAGACGTGGTGCGTCAACTCACTCTCTCATCTGTTCGGCTATCGCAATTATGAAACCGGGGAAAACAGCCGGAACAACTGGCTCGTGGCCCTCCTCGCTGCTGGCGAAGGCTGGCATAACAATCATCATCATGATCCAGTCAGTGCCAGCGTGCAGCATCGCTGGTGGGAGATCGACATTACCTACTATGTCATTCTGCTCCTGGCACGACTTGGTCTCGCCCGTGATATCGTGCTCCCACGTCATATCCGTCAGGCGAATGCAGCCAACACACCCCGGACCAGCTCGGCCGTGATGACGACATCACAGTAGGCTCGCGCAGGGTCAACTGCAGATCGGCAGCACTGGCTGGGCCGGCTCGACTCCGGTCAACTTGGTGTCGAGTCCCTGGTACTCAACCGTGAAGCGATTGTGGTCAATGCCCAGCAGATGCAGCATCGTTGCATGGAGGTCACGGACGGGCACCACGTTTTCGATCGCATGGTAGCCAAACTCATCAGTCGCACCGTGAGTGATGCCTCCTTTGGTGCCTCCTCCGGCTAGCGCCATGCTGAATCCCTTGATGTGGTGATCACGGCCGACACCTTTTTTATCCCCCTGTCCCATGGGGGTGCGGCCAAATTCACCACCAATCACCACCAGTGTCTCATCGAGCATCCCCCGACGCTCAAGATCGATCAACAGCCCCGCTACTGCCTGATCCGTGGGTGGGCAAATCTCATCCATGAAGGGCTCAATCTTGCCGTGGTGATCCCAGTCACTGTGATAGAGGTGGACAAACCGCACCCCCCGTTCAACCAGTCGCCGAGCCATCAGGCAGTTGGTGCCAACGGTTGCCTGCCCCGGCTTGGCCCCATACAGAGCAAGTGTCTCGGCTGTCTCCCCTGACAGATCAGCCAACTGGGGGACGCTGGTCTGCATCCGGAACGCAAGTTCATACTGCCGGATACGAGTGGCCACCGCAGGATCATAAAGGTGTTGCAAACGATGGTGTTCAAGGGCCGCTACTGTCTCAATCAGATCTCGTTGGTGCGCAGCTGTGACGCCCGGAGGACTGCTGACATAGTGGACAGGCGTGCCTGAGGTGGCAAACTCCACCCCCTGAAACTGCCCCGGCAAAAATCCCGAGTGCCACTGGCGGGCGGCAATCGGCTGCGGATTCCGGCCCATCTTACTGGTCATCACCACGAAGCCGGGAAGATCATCTGCTTCACTCCCCAGCCCATAGGTCACCCAAGCCCCCATGCTGGGTCGCCCTGAGAGAGCCGTGCCGCAATTCATAAAGGTGTGGGCTGGATCATGATTGATCTGCTCCGTCACCATGCTGCGGATCACACAGAGCCGGTCGGCAAGACTGCCTAGCTTGGGAAAGTAATCACTTACTTCGGTGCCGCTCTCACCGTACTGTCGGAAAGGCTTACGAGGCCCAAGGCAGATGAGTTCTTTCCCCTGAAGCTGCGCAATGGGCTGACCAGCGGTA
>RGBY01000320.1 GCA_009919445.1 Planctomycetia bacterium | reverse complement strand
AAACAGTTCACTGACCGGTTTGCCGTTGGGCACAAAACTCTTCTTGAGATCAACGGCCGATTCGATCTGCCCCAGATCAATCAACACTGCTGGTTCTTCATTCTGAGTCGCCCAGAAGCCAATCAGGCCGAGAGATGGCGACTGGACAACAAAGCCATGGGGCAAGAAAGTCTGCCGCTCGGCCGGCTGGTTGGGCAACAGGCTCTGGTCGTTCAATTGACCGTCAACCGGTGATGATTCCGGCCGCTGCGGTCGCAGGCTGAATTCTACTTGGGTCGTCGACGTCACGGCAGTCGCTAAAAGTGAAAGCAATCTCGGTCGATGCTCATAGGGACGTTCTGACTCACTGACGACATGCCAGCTTCCCGCTGCTACCGTTACCTGCTCTGTCAGCATCGCTGGCATGGTTGTGAGGATTTTTTCAACGACTGATCTCATGCCCGTCCAAAGGATGCTGCCTTCGGCAAACCGCAACTGCTCTTGGGCAACTAAGGTCGCCACCACTTCGAGCAAGGTAAGTGGCTCTGCTGGCTTCCATCGCTCTGCCTGATTCTGCGTCCGCAGCAGTTGCCAACCCTGCCGCTGCCCATCGGCAGTAGCCACTCGCTGAATCGGATACCCACAGGATGCAAGAAACTCACAGTCGCGCCCAAGCGTGCGGACAGACAGCCTGGTAAGCCCCAGAGAATCTTTGAGAAAGTCCAAAAGATCACTATCCGCCACAGGATGCCGAGCAGCATCAAGATGCTGCAGGAGTTTCCAGATCCTAAGGAATTGCTCATGACGAGCGAGGTGAGGTGACATGATGCCATACACGCCGCGGTTATCGATAGTGAAACAAGAGACCGAAAAGCCTCTTCACAGCACCCGCAAAGCCTCCTGCCCCATTCGGCACGGTTGGTCATCGAACGTCCTCTACTTCGGACGCCAAAAGTCTGCGCCTGTGAGAAGGGTGTGCTTTTTTTTGGGGAGGGGGGGTAAATTTGGCGTATCTACCCTATCACATGAACGGCTTTTTGCCATTACGCCGCCCGCTCGTGTCCGCCACAGCCATCCTCTGCTGAGTGAGTTGTCGGCACGAAGGCACCCTGCCAGACTTCTGCCGCGTCGACCAACCGGTTGATGAGCGACTCAAGCGGCACCCGCAACGGCTCATCCTGTTCGATCATCACATCGATGACCAACCGCAGGTTGTCAAAGTCTGGGTCGTACTCCGCCGCAACCAGCGGCGTCATCGCGGCGCAGCGACATGCCGCGAGGCAGGCCGCTGCTGGGTCCGGGCCGGCGTCGAAGGCCCGCTCGATGCTGAGACGCAGAACGTTTTCCATTTCTGAAAGACTCAGCGTGATGATGGCAAGGTGTTCATCGCGGCGGTTCCGGTACCGAACTGTGGCATAGATGAGACGAATCACTCGCTCTGCATGGTCAACATGATGACGAAGCCCCGCCGCCCGTAAGGCGTCGGCGCATTGCTGGATGACGATCGGCATTCCTTTGCCTCCCTTCGCTCTTCTTTCCTTGCGGGAGACCACCCCCCCCTTTGCGACTATTACGCACCTCGGCTCGTCTTCTTGCGCCACCACCAAGAAAACATTTTCGTTTTTAGCCCAACCGTGCCGCCACTTGTTTTAGTTTCCTAATCCAGGGCGGGGTTCCCTATCGATCAAAAAATTTCATGCCGCGCAGACATTGGCTTATCTGCAGGGAGGACGACTGAATTATTACTGCCGCCGAATCAGATCGCTTTGTTCGTTTGCAAGCCCAGGAAAATCAGCTCGGGCATCTACTCTTTGCCTGGCAGCAGCATGGTCTTGCTGGCGACTTCGAAAAGTTCCTTGTCTACGCCCTGCCTGTCATTGAAGGCACCGTGCGACAGCAGCTGACTCACTTGAATCAGCTGGCTGATCAAGCCCTCGCTGATGAGGCTCTGGCATTGGTACTCGATCACCTTCGGCGTTTGCCCACCTGCGTTGACAAACCTCCTGGCATCACCAGAGGCCAGCTGCCGAGCAGCACGGCCGAGCGACCTGTCAGTTGTTTTCGGCTTTCGGCCGACGTGGCCAATTCAGGCGAACGCTACCTCACGTGGTTAACCCAACGTCGAACAGTCGACACCATTCGCAGATGCCAGCGTGAACGTCAACGGTGCCGCAATTTCTCGGCTTTGGCCCAAGGTCAACTGGCCAGAGCCCAGGCTGCCAACGAACGAGGGCTAAGACGTGAGGCACAACAGACTGAAATCAACGACAACCGCCTCGCCTGGATCCATCGCATGCTCGCTGAGTTGAGTCCGCCGGACAGGCTGTTAATGGAGCTTGTCCTGGAAGGAAAAACACTTGTAGTAATCAGCCATGTGCTCGACTGCGCTGAAGGCACTGTCTCCCGGCGACGCAAACGGATCGAAGCCTGGCTGCGCCGACAGGCACTTTGTGCCGATGACGATCGCTGACCGAGTGGCGTCTCAGGCAAATACGACCGTGCGACGACCGTGGACAAAGACCCGGTCTTCCAAGACCAGCCGAACGGCCCTAGCGAGCACCAGTTTTTCTACATCACGACCGGCCTGGGCCATCTGTTCGGCCGAAAAGCGATGGTCGACTGGGATAACATCCTGCGCAATGATCGGTCCGTCATCGAGCTCTGCCGTCACAAAGTGTGCTGTTGCG
>RGBY01000319.1 GCA_009919445.1 Planctomycetia bacterium | reverse complement strand
GTAGAAACGGTTCCCGGCGAGGGTGACGATCGGTTTGCGAAGGGTGAGCAAGTCGACTGCGGTGTTGTAGCCACCGAACGGATGGGCATCGAGGGCAAAGTGGGCGAGTTCGAGTGACTGCATGTACTTCTCAAAACCAAGGTCGGGAAAAACCCGGACGATTTCGTCACCGAGCACGTCTTTGATGGCCCGCTCAAGGGGTAAGAAGCCGTTGCCAAGGACAGCACCCCCGGGAAAAAAGTGGAACCGGACCGGCTGCCGGGCCCGATCGGCGATCGCCTTCAGCCGCAGCAGATGTTCGTGGTTGATCTTCTGGCCGCTCCAGGTGCAGTTCACGACCACTGGTGACGCAGGCAGCGTCGGATAAGTGAGCTGGTACTCAAGCGGAACCGGGGCCTGGGCACACCCAGGAATAAGCACCAGCCGCTCCGAGTAGTGCTCTTCGGCAAGTTCCGGCACTTCGGTCTCTTGGCCGCCGATCCAATAGTCGATTTTTGAGCCGAAGGTACTGACGGGATGGCCATAGTTGCTGACCTGGATCGGGGCGATCCGCATGTTGGCCAGAATGATGCTCTCAATGCTCATGCCAATGTCGGGAAAATAGGCCATTGCAAAATCGTTGTCTTGAATGGCCGAAATGTCGCTGGCGTCGGCTGAGGCGTTGTAGCTGCGAACCTCGCTGAAAATGCTCTCATCGACGTCGTTGCGGTCACGGCCAAGCTTGATCAGGACCAGTTCGTGCGACTTGGCAAGCTCGGCAAGGAACGGGAACTGTGAACGATAGACGCTCTGCCGCTTGAACCACATGCTGGTCAGGACGGCGATGCGGCCCGGTTTGGGGGTGTTGCGAATCGTCTGGCTGCACAGCGGCGTTGACTGAAAAAGCCGGTTGATCCGCTGTTTGACGAGATAATCGTGCTCGTGGTCGATGTAGGTGGCACCGAAGTAGGCATGGTGGGTGAATGAGTTGATGCCGCTGAGGCGATCGTCTTCATAGGCGATGTGCTCCCGCAGATTCTGAAGCGTTACCGGGTCGGCGCAGCCGTTCCGATAGCCCTCGGTGAAGCAGTAGAACCACTGGGTGGCCAACGCCGGGCTGGTGCGGAAGAGTAGCCGGCGGTCGACTTTGACCCGATTACGGGCTGAATAGAGGGCGAGAATTTTTGTGAAGTTGCGGGGCTGCCCCAGCAGAATGCGGATGAACGGGTCGGTGGTGCCGAACTCGCTCATGGCCACCATGTTGGCGATCACGCCGTTGGCATCGATGAATTTCGAGGCGTAGGCGTCACTGAGGAAAAAGTCTTCCTGGCTGAGAAAATAGAGGAAGTGCTTGACAAAGCTGTTGAGCGCATGCTGGGTCGATTTGTCGAGGGCGTAGTAGGTGACGCCGCGGAAATGACCAATGACCGCGAGGAACTGTTCGCACATCTGGCCATAGTCGGAATCGCGATAGGCGGCATGCAATGCAGCCGGAGAGAAATCACGGAGGGCGTCGGTTTTTTTCGCGGGGGCGGCCGGTTCTGCGGCCGGTTCTGCGGTTGCTTCTGCGGTTGCGTCAGCGGTTGGTGATGCCTGGGACATGAGCGACGATCCTTGTGCTGGTGTGGCTAGTTGTGAGTGAGTGTTACCGGAGGGGTGGCTGGTGTGGCCCCGGCAGCCAATGACCGCAGTCGCCGGCGGGTGGGCACTGCCCCCCGAAAGAGCGTACTTCGTCGGTCAGCTGGTGTCGAATGGCGACGACTCGCACCTAGGCCTAAACAGCCTACCAGCGGCCCTCAAGCCCCAGCGACATACCCTGAACCAGCACCTGGCCATTTGTCGTCAGGCTGCCAGTGGGCGGAATCAAGGGCCCTTGCTGCGAGAGATTCTGCCCGCTGAGTTGGTTGATCGGCTGAGCCAGCCCCTGCAGCCAGAGCCCCACGTAGCCGACCCGAAAATCGAGATTTGAACGGAGCGGCAAAACCGCAGTGAGGTTGACCTCACCAACGAAGGATGCGGTCCGCGGTGTGCCCACGCGGATGTCCCGCATGAATTCGAATGGCTGGGTCGTGATGTAGTCGTAGTGCGACTGCTGCATCGCATTGTTCCAGTAGGCTCCGGCTTTCACCAGCCCTTCAACCCGCAGGTTCCCGCGGGTGTAGAGCATGGCATCGATGCCAAGCTGGCCACCGTAGAGGTCGTTGACGCAGCGGGTGTTGTAGAAATCACGGCCAGTGATCGTGCGGTCGATGGCATCGATGAACTGGTCGGTCATGGCCAGTGATTCCTGCCACTGCACCCAGCGAAGGCCGATGATGAACTTGGCAAGACCGCGCCAAATCGGCTCGCGATAGTTGAATTCAAGACT
This sequence comes from Planctomycetia bacterium, assembly GCA_009919445.1. Classification (GTDB taxonomy): domain Bacteria; phylum Planctomycetota; class Planctomycetia; order Pirellulales; family UBA1268; genus UBA1268. Next base: position 322 of record RGBY01000319.1, on the reverse strand, counting down.
CTGCAACTGGCCAATGAGTTTCGCCTGAACAGCGCTGATGGCGGGAGCACCGGGCTCATTGCCCCAGGGATTGCTGTAGATGCCCGGTTCGGCCAAGGCGTAGCTGTCTTCAAGGTAGGGCAGCGAGCGTTCCGCGTACGACATGCCGGCGTAGAGGTAGGTTGTTTCGAAGGCATAGCCGTTGGGGCGGCAGTGGATCAGCGATACCCGGCCGCCGGCAAACGGATCACTTTCAAACTGATCGCCGTCAAGGATTGTCGGTCCGAGGTCGCCGAGCACCGGGTCACGCGTCGTGTAGAGCGGCCGGGACTGAGGCGCTGAT
>RGBY01000318.1 GCA_009919445.1 Planctomycetia bacterium | reverse complement strand
TGACGACCTTACGGGCATTGCCACCCAGCTCTATGGCCATCCGCGAGGGGCGGCCGCACTCTGGCAGGCGAATGCAGACCGACTCGACAGCCCTGAACTGCTCCCGATTGGGATGTCACTGCGTGTTCCGCCAGCCTGGGACGTCTTTGGAGCTGATCACTTAGCAGCGGGTCGAGGGCACCAAATTGAGCCCGCAGCAAGCGTTGTGCCGGTCGGTGCGGTGATGTCGAGCGAGGCACCGGAAAAGGTTGAGGTAAACAGGCAGCCGGCTGCCGATCTGGCACCTTGGTTAGGCCAGCCACCTGAGTTTCAGCCGGCCACCCCCCAGGCATCACATGCGCCAAGTCGAGGGTCACTGCGGGTGACAGCCGGTGAATCACTTGGATCGATCGCCCAGCGTGTCTATGGGGATGGCGGTATGGCAGCAGAAATCTTTGCAGCCAATCGGGATCGCCTTCGTAGTCCCGACCTGCTTGTTCCTGGCATGGAATTACGGCTGCCCTAGAACGTGGCCACTTGGGGCTACCGGCTAGACGATTCTTTTACAAACCAACTGGCAAGGGCCAGCGGTGTTCGATTGCCTGCTCGCAGGTCAGCCAATTTGTCAGCCCGCAGCGTAGAGTCGATTTGGGCATAGACCAGAGAGCCGGTTTCGACTGGACGATCGTCGCTGGTTTCGGCTTGTGACTTAGCCCCGTTGGCTGACTGTTTATACCAAGACAGGGGGCGGGCTCCTTTTAGTCGCTGGAAAATCCGGTCGGCGGAGGAGTCATTCTTTCCGGCAATGATGAGGATCGGCAGTTTCTCCAGGACAGGCTGGGTCGGCCGACGATCGATCATTGCCCGGGCAGAGAGGGCAGCGCTGAGTGAGATCCCCTTGTCCATCCACTCCGGGCTTATGAGGACGAGTGCTTTGACGTTCTGTCCTTGGGGCCCCCGGGTGTTTGGCTGCCAACTCCAGTCGGCTGCGACCCAGAGGCTCGCGAGAGTGCCGCCTAGACCAGAGCCAATCACGCAGAAGCGATCGAGATTTACCTCTCCGGCCTCTTCTTGTTCCTTCAGCCAGCGATAAACGGTTTCAAGATCGCCCGAAACCGCCGCCTGTTGCCGAATCACACCACCCCCGCTGGCAGCGATCATGCGGAGGTCTGCTGGTCGCAGGCTTTCCACAGAGAGCTTTCGGCGGCCGCCGGTACTGCCGCCGTGGCCTCGCAAGTCTGGGACGGCTACCGCACAGCCGGCGTTTTGGAGGCCTGCAGCCAGCACCCGAACGCTGGCTTCTGAGCCCCCAATGTCGTGCACCAGCATGACAGTAGCGGCCGGCTCTTCGGGCCCAGGGTAGAACGCCATCGTCAGGGAGACACCGTCAGAGGTCTCCAAAACGATCGACTGGGCACTCTTGTTGATAGCCGCAGACGCGGAAGCATGCCAGGCAAGAAACGCCAAAATGAGCAGTCTACCGAGGCAGGAGGCCAAGGAACGACTGGGGCAGTCTAGGGGCAGGAATTTCGGGCTGGGCAGGCGAGAGGGCTTTCCTCGTTGTCTGTGAGGGGCTGAGCCAGTCATGGCCTCGCGTCCTTTCTGTCGATGGCTGGTGTCGAGCCGAGGGGGCAGCCGGCTCGTGCGATTAAAAGTCGTAGAAATGCGGAAGGTTCACCGAGTATACTTTAGACGAGCAACTCAACGAGTAAGACATCGGTGGGGTAGTCCGGTTGCGTGAACATTGTCTCTTGTGGGTGTAAAGCACAAATAGCGGCGTGTATACCGGTTGGCCGCAGATTCGACGGGACGTATTTTTACTCAGTAGGCTATCTGGAGGATGATGATCGTGAGACCTCAGGATGACACTGCAGAGCAGTCTGAATCACAAGTTCCTCCACATGTTCCACCACGAGCAGCGTCTGCGGGGGAGCAGCCCCCGCCCGTTCCGGCAGCCTCCCTAAACGCTCCGATTGCAGTGCGTCCTGCCGTCCCACCTCAACTCGGAAGCCGCTCTCGCTTTCGATTTAATGATGCTATGCCCTCGCTGGCAGGGCTTGTAAGTTTTGGCCTGCATCTTTCACTGCTTGTTGGCTTTGCGCTGGTGGCGATTGATTTGCCGCCCCCGGCGCTACCGGTAATCAATCTCGAGCAACCTCTAGAAGAGCCAGAACCGGAACTTGTTCTCGAGCCCGAAGAGTTGGTGGTGTCAGAAGAGGACCTCAACGAAATTGGCGCCCTTAGCGAGGAGGGCGTCAGCGTGGCGGAGGCAGTTTCGCCAGTCGCAGCAGAGGTCTCAGTGGTTCCGCTCCGGGCTGAAACCCTCATCGAGACAAAGGTGCGAGTCGAGCCAGTCAGTTTTGAGGCCATGGGCCCGAATCAGGTTGATCAATTGATCGAGATGGTTGCCGGAGTGAATGTTGGTGCTGCTGCAACCGGTGCGGCGGGTGCAGTCGATCGGCTGAGCCTTGAGATTGCACGCTCGCTTGAAGATGCCCCGACCTGTGTCTGCTGGGTCTTTGATCAGTCGGTCAGCCTGGCTGCGCAGCGGCAGGAAATTGCCTCGCGGCTTGAGCGTGTTTTCCGTGAATTGCAGGTTGATGAGGCAGGCTCACTCCCAAGTGGCCTAACCAATCTCGTGCTTGCCTATGGCAATCAGATGCGGTTTCTTGTCAATAAGCCGACCGATGT
>RGBY01000317.1 GCA_009919445.1 Planctomycetia bacterium | reverse complement strand
GGGCAGGGAATGTCACGGGGCTGGCGGCAGCCGACGCCCTCCAGCAGATTTTTGTTGATGGCCGGGCGGTGCTGCTGAAGCTTCATCCAGTGCAGGCGGCCCTTGCCCCAATTCTTGAGAATGCGCTTGAGCCACTGGTGGCAGCAGGGCTGCTGGCAATTGTCACCGGCGATGCCGAACTAGCCACCAGGGCAATTGCTGCACCGGAGATAACTCACATCCATCTCACTGGTGGCGAGGCAACCTTTCGGCGGCTTGTTGCTGGTGATGGGAGTGGGCCGCTTACAAAGCCCATTACCTGTGAGCTGGGTAATGTCACGCCATGGATCATCGTGCCGGGCCGCTATTCTGAGCAGGCACTGGCCTATCAGGCCGATCAGATCGCTGCCTCGATTGCCAACAACTCATCCTTTAACTGCATTGCCACCAAGGTGGTGCTGACCTGTCAGCAGTGGGAGCAGCGGGAGCAATTCCTGGGTTTGATTCAGAAGCGGCTGGCGAGCCTGCCTGCCCGGCCGGCCTGGTATCCGGGGGTGGCAGATCTCTGGCAGCAGGCGACGGGTGAGCCCCTGGCGGGTGGTTCCTTTCAGCCGACGTTGCGGCCGGGTGTCGATCGGCAGGCTGAGTCGTACTGGTTTGCCCAAGAGTGGTTCCTGCCGGCGGCAGTGGAGACGACTGTTGATGCGACATCGATTGAAGCATTCTGTGTGGCGGCCTCGCAATTCACCCATGAACTGCCTGGCACCTTGGCAGCCAGCGTGACGCTGCCAGATGGCATGGCAACCCATGACCGGGCTCGTGTGGAACTCATGATTGAACACCTGCGGTATGGCGTCGTGGCTGTGAATACCTGGTCGGCCCTCGGCTATGCCATGGGTGGCATACCCTGGGGCGGCTTTCCGGGGGGCACGATTGAGAAGCCTGAGAGTGGTATTGGCTATGTGCACAATCCGCAGTTGTTACCACTGGTTCATAACACGATTCTGCGGGCACCGCTGACCGTCTGGCCAACCCCACCCTGGTTTCCGTGGCACAGGAAGGGGGCAGCCCTCACCCTCGGCGTGGCCGATATGTACGCCGCCATCGCTGGCGGGTCAAAGGGCTACTGGCAGCTGGCGAAGATGCTGCCCGATGTGTTTGGCGGGTGAGCCAGGAATGTTCTCAACAACTTTCTTGCCCCGTCTTTTTTCTTGAAGACCATTTAATGCCATGATGATCTTCAAGTTTTTTTGTCGATGTGGGTGGTGAAATCCCAGTGCTAAACTGACTGAATCAATATTTTCTGTTTTTCATCGGCCCCGTTCGTGGACGATCAGTTGTTCGAAATGCCAAGCCTGATTCAAGTCTGTGAGGCGGCAAATGCCGCAATTCAAAGAGGGGATGTCTCACAGGCCGAGGCAATGGTTGCTGGTTCGCTGAGGGAATTCGCGGGCAACCCCAACCTTATTTTTATACAAGCGAATTGTGCGATGCTCCGCCATCGCGATGACGAAGCGATCGGCCTCTTTCAAGAAGTGCTGGAAAAAGCACCGGAATACGTGCCGGCACTCGTCAATCTTGGATTCATTCATCGACGGCACTATCGGATTGCCAAGGCTCGCGAGATTCTTGAGCGGGCAGTCGGTGTTGATCAGCAAAATGTCGCTGCTTGGGTGACCCTTGTTGGTAGCTATGTCAATGAAGGCTGTCCTGAAGAGGGAGAGAAAGTGGCGAGGCAGGCCCTTGAGCGCTGTCCGCAGGCTCCAGATCTTATTTGGAACCTTTCGCTCCTTCTGCTTGAGCAGCAAAAATATCGAGAGGGTTGGCAGCTGTACCGTCACCGCTTTGAATCGTCCGTGCTACGGTTGCCATCATGGGCCACCAGCGACGGTGCTCCTCCGCGGCTACAAGCCCTCGGTGATGTTCGGCCCGGCGATGTCATTTACTGCTTGGGAGAACAGGGGTTAGGCGACGAAATTCTGTTTGCGTCAATGCTCAAAGAGTTTGTTGAGGCCATTGAGCAGCGGGGTGGGCGAGTCTGTTTTGAGCCTAACCAGCGGCTAAGGCAAACGTTCTCACGGACCTTTCCGGGCTGCGTCGTTCAAGGTGATCATGCTTCAAAGCAAGACGCCACATGGCTTTGTCCAATTGGTGACCTCGGGAGTTTTTTTCGGACAGAGCAATCATGTTTTCCGGATCAAGTGAATTATCTCACCGTTGGTCAGCGACAGGTTTTTGATATTCGAAATCACCTGCTCGCTGATTACAGCAGCCGCCCACTCGTCGGACTGGCATGGACCGGTGGCCAGCGGAGAACCCATCAGCAATTTCGTGAGATTCCGCTTGAATGCTTTCAGCCGGTTCTGGAGCAGCCATGCACGTTTGTGTCGCTTCAGTATCGGGACGATGAAGAGGAAGTGCCCCGATGTAATACCAGCGGAAGCGGATCTGTTGTCAGGGTGCCCGAGCTCACCCAGGCTGAAGACTACGACAAAACAGTGCATCTTGTGGCAGCACTCGATCTCGTTATCACTGTGCCGACCTCGGTGTGCCATGCGGCGGGTGCTGTCGGCACGCCATGCTGGGTGATTATGGATAGTCGGATGGCTTGGCGTGAGGTCGGGGTGGGAAGTTCACTTGCCTGGTATCCGGGGACCCATAAGCGATATGTTCGAGAAAAGCTTGCCCAAGG
>RGBY01000316.1 GCA_009919445.1 Planctomycetia bacterium | reverse complement strand
GCAGCAGCGACAACCGCAGCCCAATCGTCGTCTGCCAAGTCTTCAATCCTGCCGCGATGGGTAAGGTCGTATTCAAGAGGCGTGATGGTAATCGCGCCGGCGGTGAGGGCAGTGATATCACTCGCTGCAGCGGTCGGTGGTGGTGGTGGATCGTTTGTCGCCCAGTAGTAGTTTCGCCCTCGCGGATCAACGCGTCGCTCAAAGGCCTCGCCGTACCGGGCGACACTCATTGGCACCACGCATACTTCCGGCCTGCCCGTGAGGGCTGCCGTGGGAATATTGATGTTAAACAGACTGCCGGCTGGCGGCTGGCGGAGCAGCAACCGCTCGATCAGGCTGGTGGCGATGCGGGCGGCCCGCTCGTAATCAGCATGGTCATCCCACTCGAGGGAAACGGCGATGCTGGTGATCCCGAAAAAGGCCCCCTCGATGGCCGCAGCAACGGTCCCGGAATAGAGCACATTGATTCCCGCATTCAGCCCACTGTTAATGCCACTGATGACCAGATCCGGTCGGGTCGGGCAGAACTCAGAGACACCAAGCTTCACGGCATCGGCTGGGCTGCCATCGACCGCCCAGCCCCGTCGCCGGGAGCCCTCAAAGACCTCTTTTGCCGTCAGTGGAGAGAGAAAGGTAATGGCATGACCAACACCACTCTGTTCGGTCGAAGGAGCCACCACAGCCGTCTCAAGCCGCCCATTCAGAGCCTTCTCGAGGGCCGCCAGGCCTGGGGCGTAGATGCCATCATCGTTGGTCAATAAGGCAAGCATGGGGCATTTCCGAGCAGAAGGAGGGTGAGCAACCGAAACCAGAGTGCCATCCACGACACTGTACCAGCGCCCCCGCCCGGGCTTGAACCGCAGTGGTTTTGCCGGCGGACGGGAGCGGTATACTGGCGGGCTTTCCTGAACCCCAGCCCCGTGGATTTTTCCATGTCGCTCACCACGTCCCAGTCTGGCAGCGGCCCTGAGATCGCTGCTGACCGCAATGCCGTCAATGCCGAGCGGGTGCTTGTGCTCGACTTCGGCTCCCAGTACGCCCAACTGATTGCCCGCCGCGTCCGCGAACAGCATGTCTACTGCGAGATCGTCCGGCACGACATTACCGCGGAACGGGTGGCTGAAATCGCCCCTCGTGGCATTATTCTCTCAGGGGGCCCCGCCAGCATCTACGAGACCGATGCCCCCCGGTGCGATCCCGGTCTGTTCGCCCTCGGCATTCCTGTGCTCGGCATCTGCTACGGAATGCAGGCGGCCTGCGAGGCGCTCGGTGGAAAGGTCGGCCGGGCAGAGGCCCGTGAATACGGTCGGGCTCACTGCGAGGTGCTCACTAACGAATCCATTTTCTCAGAGGTGCCGTCGGCAACCGATGTCTGGATGAGTCATGGTGATCAAGTCACCACGGTCTCCGCTGACTTTGTGCCACTGGCAAAGACATCGACCTGTCCACTGGCTGCCGTCCGTCACCGCTCGCTGCCGGTCTTCGGCCTGCAGTTTCATCCTGAGGTCACCCACACACCCGCGGGCAGTCGCATTCTCGCCAACTTCCTCACTCACGAGTGTGGCTGCACCGGCACCTGGCGACTGGAAGATTTCGCTGAGCTTGCAATCGAATCAATCCGCCAGCGAGTGGGGCAGGGCAGGGTGATTTGCGGCCTTTCCGGCGGCGTTGATTCGGCCGTTGTGGCCGCTCTCATCAGCCGGGCAATAGGCGATCAACTCTCCTGCATCCTGGTCGACAATGGCCTGCTCCGGAAAAACGAGGCGGCTGCCGTCATTGAGGAATTCACTGACCACTTCAAGACAGACCTGCATGTCGTACCAGCTGAGGATCGGTTTCTTGACGTGCTTGCCGGCGTGACTGACCCGCAGGAAAAACGCCGCCGTATCGGCCGCACCTTCATCGACTGTTTTGCGGATGAGGCCGCCAAGATTGAAGGTGCGAACTTTCTTGCTCAGGGCACACTCTATCCCGACGTCATCGAAAGTGGGGCTGCTGCTGACGGGCCCGCGGCGACGATCAAACTGCACCATAATGTGGGTGGCCTGCCCGAAGACCTGCAGTTTGAACTGATCGAACCGCTGCGGGACCTCTTCAAAGATGAAGTCCGACAACTCGGCCTCGCCCTCGGCCTGCCAGAGCAGCTTGTCTGGCGACACCCGTTCCCCGGCCCGGGCCTGGCGGTACGCTGCCTTGGTGAGGTCACCAAGCCACGGCTTGAAACGCTCCGTGAGGCAGACGCGATCGTCCTTGAGGAGCTTGCCCGGGGTGGTCTGATGCGGCAGGTCTCTCAGGCGTTTGCCGTCCTCCTACCGGTCCAGAGTGTTGGCGTCATGGGTGACGCCCGCACCTATGAGGACACCTTGGCCGTTCGGGCAGTCGAGACCGAAGACTTCATGACTGCCGATTGGAGCCACCTGCCCTACGAGGTTTTGGGCCGCATTTCCACGCGGGTAATCAACGAAGTTCGCGGCGTGAATCGTGTCGTCTACGACATCTCCTCGAAACCCCCAGCCACCATCGAGTGGGAATAGGGCAGCACCGTCCCACGTCACGCCCCAGCGCCCGGCCAAGGAAAAGTCAGGTAAACATAAGTAGCTTGACTGCTGTTCAAATGCACCTCTCCGGCAGTCCGCTTGTGAAAGAGGCCCGTGCTGTCCGCTCGCTCCCGCTCGCGGCTTTC
>RGBY01000315.1 GCA_009919445.1 Planctomycetia bacterium | reverse complement strand
TGGGGTCGCGGCACCTGCCCGCAACGATGTCCCGCCACCTGCTGCCCTTGCCTGTCCGGAGATTGCTCTGCCATGCCTGCTCTTGCTGCCCCGTCGGTTCCCGTCAGCCATGCCTCGAAGCCTGCGTCACGATCGACCCGCTCGGGTGAGGAGAGCCGCTCCATCGATGACCCCATCCGTCTCTATCTTCTGCAGATGGGGGGCATCCCCTTGCTCGATCGAGAAGGAGAGGTCTCGAGTGCTCGCCGCATTGAATCCTGGCGGCAGCGGTTTCGGCACGAACTTCTCAGCAATGACCTGGTGCTACGGGCAGCTGTCCGCATCCTGGAAGGAGTTCAGGCGGGAACTGTTCGGCTTGACCGCACCCTTGAGGTGTCGGTGACGAACACGGACGAAAAACGTCGGTTGCTCAAGCGGCTGTCACCAAACCTGGAAACGCTGCACCAGCTCATGGAGGACAATCGGCGGCTATTTCGTGAGGCGACCTCGAAGGCAATTCCGTTGGCCAAACGCCATGAAATCTGGCAGCGGCTCGTCCGGCAACGGAATAAGGCGGTGCGTCTTGTTGAAGAAATGCGGCTGCGGATTCAGCGGCTGACGCCCCTGCTCAAGCAGTTACGAGTTCTGGCCGAGCGACGGAGGACTGGCAATCGCCAGGAACAGTGTCGATTGCTTGTCAGCATGGGTGAGACCCGGCGGACACTCACCCGCCGGCTGCGGCGGTTGGCGACCTACGAGCGAAATTACGATGCTGCCAAGCGGGAGCTTGCTGCAGGGAACCTCCGGCTGGTGATTTCGATTGCCAAGCGGTACCGCAATCGAGGGCTGGCGTTTCTGGATCTCATTCAAGAGGGGAATGCCGGGCTCATGCGGGCGGTCGACAAATTTGAACATGCCCGGGGCTTCAAGTTCTCGACGTACGCAACCTGGTGGATCAGGCAGGCAATCACACGGGCCATAGCCGACCAGAGCAGAACAATTCGCATGCCTGTCCACATGGTTGACGCCATGGGGAAATTGCGGAATGTCACCCGGGATTTTCTCCAAGAAAATGGGCGAGAGCCCACGGTGGAGGAATTGGCAGCCCGGTCGGGCATGCCCGTCGAAGAGGTCTGCTGCATCGAGAAGATTGCCAACCGGCTGATATCTCTGGACCAACCGGTCGGCGACAGCGAAGAAAATTCGCCGGCAGACTATGTCCGCGATAGCCGTGTTGATGACCCGCTCCGTGGCATCAATCAGGCTGCGTTGAAGACCACGATTGGTAGGGTTCTTGATGCCCTGTCGTATCGGGAGCGGGAAATCCTGCGGCTGCGATTCGGCCTCGCCGATGGCTACTGCTATACCCTCGAAGAGGTCGGCACCATTTTTAGCGTCACCCGTGAGCGTGTCCGGCAGATCGAGGCCAAGGCGGTCGAGAAACTCCGCCAGCCCGGCTTCCATGCCGACCTGGCGGGATTTGTCGAAGACGGCCTTCTCGAGAAAGTGAGCACCCTCGGGCCGCACCGAGGGCGGGGGACGGTCGATACCCGCTCGCGTCCCAGCCGCCCTGCCGACGGCACTAGGCCGACTTTGCCTCGTCGAGAGCCTGCTGCAGTTTCTCTTTCGTCTGAACGCCCATGAACTGCTGAACGAGTTGCCCACCCTTGAAGATCATGATTGCGGGAATGCTCGACACGTTGTAGTTCATGGCAAGACTGCCATTGTCGTCGACATTGACTTTGCCAATGCGGAACGTGCCGGCATTTTCAGCGGCCAGTTCCTCGATGACCGGGCCAATCATGCGGCAGGGGCCGCACCAGGGGGCCCAGAAGTCAACCAGCACCGGTACGGGTGAGTCGAGGACCTCCTGCTGGAAGTTGGCATCGGTGAACTCCATCGCATTTCCCATCGTCTTCTCCTTGGGGTATCCGGGGGGCTTCGGCGGCGTTCGACGAGCTGATGAAAGCCCGCAGCAGACGCTCCGCTGGACGCAATCGCCATGGGCGGCGAGTATAGCAGGCTGAAGGAAACTCAGCGGGAGATGCCGGGCGGAGCCGCGCGGTCATCCCCCCCTGCCCTGCCTTGTGAGTGGACGCATCGAACCCATGAGAAATGACGGATTGCCCCGGGTGGATACTGCCGACAGGCCAGGATCTTGGTGTTGGCTGGTCGCCCGTGATGCTGAAGGAGAGGTTCGTGGAGGCGTCAGCCCGCTGCCCGGGGGAAACGCTGGTGGAATTCCCTCGGCCGCCAGCCCGCTAAGCGGCATCGCAGTTGAGGCAGCAGGGTTCAACTACAAAGACGCTCTGGCCTGCGAAGGTCATCCTGGTGTTGCTCGTCGGCTCCCGCTGGTGCCAGGAATTGACGTGGCCGGCGTGCTTCGCACGAAGGCTGGTGACCTGGAGGCTGGCACCCCTGTTGTCGTAACCGGCAATGGCCTCGGCGAGTCTCGGCATGGCGGTTTTGCTACTGAAGTCTGGGTGGACCCCGAAGCAATCATCAAGCGGCCGGCAACGCTCTCGGCTGAGGCGGCCATGGCGCTGGGAACGGCCGGCCTGACGGCGGTCTTGGCCACAGATCGGCTTGCGGCGGTGATCGGGTGGCAAGCCGGGCGGAGCCAGCCAGCGACGCCGACCTGGCTGGTGACCGGTGCCAGCGGCGGGGTGGGCATGCTGGCGGTCGCTGCAGCCGCCCGTGCGGGCCATCATGTCATCGCCT
>RGBY01000314.1 GCA_009919445.1 Planctomycetia bacterium | reverse complement strand
ATGGTGCAGGTTGTTATCGAACAGAACTTCGAGAAGTTTTCAGAAGGCACCACGGGAGTCGGCGTCTACATTGACCACATCGCCTCAGATGAAAATCTGACCGACCACGAGCAGGCCCAGAAGGAAGTGCTGATCTCTGGGCTGGCCCTCCTGAAGAAGATGGAACTCGATCGGTCACGGGCGCCAATCCAAGGCGTACTCGACGGCACGATTCCGGCAGATTCGCCACTTCCATCACTGAATCAGGACAACTGAATCGAACCCCGTTTATTTCTCAAAACGCCCGCTGGCCACGTGTCAGCGGGCGTTTTTTTCTCCCGTTTCAATTTCCTCAGAGGAAAACCATCGCATGGGTGATTGGCTCGAGGCTGGCTCACCGGCTGCCGACTTTACGCTCCTGACAGATGACGGGAAGAGCCTCACGCTTTCGTCTCTGCAAGGCCGACCTGTCGTCCTCTACTTCTACCCAAAAGATGACACCCCTGGCTGCACGAGAGAGGCCTGTGGCTTTCGGGACACGGCTGAACGCTATTCCAAGCATGATGCCGTTGTTCTCGGCATAAGCCCGGATGACACCGCGAGTCATGCTGCCTTCAAAACGAAGTACGGCTTACCCTTTTCGCTGCTCGCCGACCCTGATCACAGCGTTGCCGAGACCTATGGTGCGTGGCGAGAGAAAACCCTCTACGGCAAAAAACGGATGGGGATCGCCCGCAGCACGTTTATCATTGATGCCCAGGGGAACGTGGCCAAGGTCTACAAGGCAGTCAAGGTCGATGGCCATGCCGAGCAGGTTCTCAAGGTGCTCGATTCCCTGGCTGAGTAGCATTCGCAAACGACCTGCCTTGGCGAGCAGTTGGCCTGACGCCGGTGGCCTTATTCGGCGGCTTGGGTGGCAAAGTTAATTTCATCCCGCCACCGCAGCTGCTCTTGCTCTTCATTGGCCAGCCTTTCGGCGGCTTCTTGCTGGGCTTGCTTAACTGCCTTGCTCGTCTCTTGCTGGGCTGCCCGTACCTGTGCCAAGGCCGTAGCCGCCTCCTGCTCGGCTGCCGCTGCCTGCTCGCGAGCGACCGTGGTCCGCTCCAGCATTCTGGTGGTCTGCTCACAAACTGACTCAGCCTGCTTCAATGCCGCCGTGGCTTCCTTGGCGACCTTGTCGTGCTGCTCCCGCTGGGCTTGGAGGTCCGCTTGCCCCTGCTGGCCGTCCTCCTTGCCTGCTTCCTCCGGCTTCGCATCGATCGCAGCAGCCGCCTTCATCACCTGCTCAAACCGGTTTTTTGCATCTGCATGGAGGCGTTTTGCTTCAACCAGTTGGCTCTGTCTTTCGGCGACTCCTTTGGTGGCATCGTCCAGCTGTTTCTTTCTTTCTGCATGCTGTTTCTCTGCTGCGACAGCTTGTTTTGCCAAATCTGCCAATACCTGCTTCCCCTTGGCTTCCTCCGCAGTGAGCAGGTTCCGAGCGTTGACCACTGCTTCATCTGCTGCCGCCAGTCGACTTTCGAGCGTCGGTGGATTGGAGTCAATGACGCCCTGCTGTTTTTTTTCTTTGAGGTCAAAGACCACCACTTGGCCGGCCCAATCGGCAGCAATCACCAGATTTTGCGAGTCATTCACAGCCACTCTCGTACCGATATCTGACATTGCTCCCAGGTCGGCGTCGAGTTTTCCATCAGCCTTCCAAAGCTTCACTCGACGATCACGACCAGTCGAGACAAGGCGACCGTCATTCAGCCAACAGACATCAGCCGCTCCACCAGCGTGAGCCGACCACGACCGGATCTTCTTCCCCTGATCAGCATCCCACAGATGAACGGTGCCATCTTCGGACGCCGTCGCCAGGAGAAGGCCATCTGGACGCCAGGCTATCGCATTGATCCCACCGCTATGGCCCTTGAGCACAGCCCATTCCCTGGCTCCGAACGACTCCCAGAGAAAGAGATTGCCTGCCCGGTCACCGGTCGCAAGAAGGACGCTATCTGGTGAAAACGCGAGGCTGGTGATCCAGTCCGTATGCTTGGTGATTTCACTCTCGACCTGTCCATCAGCGGTCGTCAGCAGCCGTACGACCTTGGCTGAATTGCCCAACGCAACGAGCCGCTGATCAGCCGACAGGTCTGCAGCGAGCACCTCGTCGAATTCATTTCCTAATTCAGTGAGCCGCTTTCCGGTGGCAACATCCCAGATCACCACCCGCCCACTACGGGCTGCCTCCCCTCCACCAGCCAACAAGAGCTTGGCACTTCTTGAAAACCGCGCCGTTCGACAGTTTCCTTCTGGAAACGGTAACACACCAATAAGTGTCTGGTTCTTTGGACTCACCAGCAGCAATTGATGCCGCCCCCCAATCGCCAGAACATCTCCGTGTGGCGATGCCGCCAGACCAGTCACCGCCGTTGGTCGCAGCCCGTGACCTGCCACTGCAAGCGAAAGCCGAGGAGGCACCACCGGATCACCCTGCGGCTTGACGATCGCGCCAGGATCAAGGGCCATACTGACGGCAGCCTTGGCCGCGAGGGGTTTGGCCCCGTTCCGTTCAAGCAAGCCACCGGCAATCCATTTTTTCAGGACAGCCAGCATGTCCTCAGGAATACGGTCTGCATTCGGGGGCATGACCGGCTCTGACTCATGGCTTGCCACCTGCCAGAGGTATGATCCATCAGGATCACCAGCCGCGAGCACCTCACCAGAGTTTCCGCCAGC
>RGBY01000313.1 GCA_009919445.1 Planctomycetia bacterium | reverse complement strand
AAGCCATTGGTTCTGTTCCTTCGCCGAGAGGCCATCGGGGGGTGGAAGTTTCAGATCGCGACGCGTCAGGTCATGGGCAATCGTCTGCTGATTTTCCGGGAGCGCTGCCGGACGGGTGGCATAGTCATCCCAGAGCGTTTCCGGCTCGGCAAAGTGAAGCTCCGCAAATCGCTCGCGGTTGCGGTCGTCAGGGTCCCAATTACGGTGGGGTGCCTTGTGATGCAGCATGAGGAAAAATGGCTGGTCCGACGGTCTGGTCTTCATGAACTCAATGCCGAGTTGACCGGTAAGTGCTGTCGTGTGACCGGTGAGGGTGAGTGTGCCTGCCGGTGTCTGGAACTGTGGATTCCAGTAGGCCCCTTGACCAGGGAGGATAATCCAGCGGTCGAAGCCAGTCGGTGTGCTGCCCAGGTGCCACTTCCCAACCATGCCGGTGTGATAGCCCGCTGCCTGCAGCCGCTTGGCAACGGTGTCGCGACTGCCGTCGAATTCATTGAACACGGGCACGCCGTTAAGATGCGAATATTGACCGGTCAGCAGTGTTGCTCTGCTGGGCGTACAGATTGAATTGGTGACAAACGAATTATCAAAGATTGTGCCTGCGGCTCCCAGCCGATCGAGGTGCGGTGTTTGGTTGACCGTGGAACCGTAAGCCGAAATGGCATGCTGAGCGTGATCGTCAGAAAAGATAAACAGAATGTTGGGACGGCTGCTAACCGCAGCCTGAGCGACATATGGAAGCAGGCCGAACAGGCTGAAGCCTATGACGGCGACACAGGCGGCCGAGTAACGTATGGCGAGTGAACGGCTTATTTGTGGCATCTCGTAGGGTTCCAGCGGGGGATGGCTGCCGGTGCAGACGGCTCGCTTCAGTGATATCCAGTGAACGAGTAAACTTTTCACTGTTGAGAAATCGTCAGGTTGAGAAAAATCTTACGTTGAAAGCGGATGCTTTGACACCGGAAAGTGGGTTGCACTGATGCGACGGCTGATCGATACGATGTTTTGGGCGTTGATACGGTCAATTCTTTGGTTGCGGTATCGGGTGACGGTCAGCGGGCTTGAGGCGGTGCGGGACCTGAAGGGGCCGGTACTCGTGCTGCCCAACCATCCTTGCTATATCGATCCACCAACTGTGATGTCGCACCTGTATCTGGGCCTGAAGCCAGAACTGCGGCCGCTGGTCTATTCAGGCACCTACCGGGTGCCATTCCTGCTGCCCCTCATGAAACTTGTGCGGGCGTATGAGGTGCCCGATCTTTCGAGCCAGAGCCGGGCGGCTGCCGCCCGCACCCAGGAACTTATCGAAAGCGTTGTCAGCCGCGTGGAGGCTGGTGACAGTTTTATTATCTATCCGTCTGGCCGATTGCAGCGAACGAATCGAGAGATCGTCGGATCAGCCCGCTTCGTGCATGAACTAGTGAGCCGGTGTCCGGATTTACAGGTGGTGTTGGTGCGGACACGTGGCCTGTGGGGAAGCCTCTGGGGCTGTGCCCGTACCGGTCAGCCGCCCCCGCTAACAGCCACTGTGCTGACTGCGTTTGGTTGGTTGGTTGCCAGCCTGTTTTTCTTCCTGCCCCGGCGGCGGGTGCACCTGACGGTCGAACCGATCGGTCGAGAGCAGTTGCCGCTAGATTCGCGGGAGTCCTTCAATCGCTTCCTGGAAGACTGGTACAACGTTGACGCACCGGATGAGCCACTTTTTGTGCGGTACAACTGGCTGTTTGGCCCAGCCACAGGCAGCTATGCCCCGCCGCAGGCTGTCGCTATTGATGCCAGCAGCCTGCGGGCCAAGACGGTTGACCAGGTCAACGACTTGGTGGCCTCCTTTTTAAAGCGTGAACTGTCTGAGGAAGAGCGGCAGTCTGCCATACGGCTTGAGGACCTCGGGCTCGACAGCCTCGATCGCATGGAACTGGCACTGCGGATTGAACAGCAGTTTGGGTTTCAGAGTGACACGGTGGTGGAGACGTTGGGTGGGCTCTGGGCGCTGGCCGATGGAAAACTGGCAGGCCAGGAAGCTACAAAGCCGTTGACTGTACCCAAGGGCTGGTTTGCGGCGGCCGCTGGCGGGACCGCGCGTGGTGAGACCAACTGGCTACTTGATGAAACGGTCGCAGCAGCCTTCGTGCGGCGCATGATCGAAAGCCCGGGCACGGCGGCAACGGGCGATCCCCTTTCAGGGCTGCTGTCGAGACAGCGATTGCTCGTGGGGGCTACGCTGATGGCCCGGCGATTTGCAACGATTCCAGAGCCCCATGTGGGCGTGATGCTGCCGGCAAGCGTGGCGGCTGATCTGGTGTTTTTCGGCCTGCATTTGGCTGGCAAAACGCCGGTCATGATGAACTGGACGACCGGTCCGGCCAACCTCGCCCATGGTATCGAGGTGACGGATGTGAAGCGGGTGATTTCCTCGAGCCGAATGGTTGATCGACTGGGCGTGGAGATTGCGGGTGCAGACTATCTTTTTCTTGAGGACGTGAAGAAGACCATCGGTAAGGGAGAGGCCCTTGCCACGATGGCCAACCTGCGGCTGCGGCCCGGGAGCCTGCTGCGGAAGTTGCCAAAACAGCAGGAAGGCGACCCGGCGGTCTTCCTGTTTACATCTGGCTCGGAGTCAGCACCGAAGACGGTCCCGCTGACCCACCGGAACCTGCTCACCAACATCACCGACAGCCTCGATGTTCTGCAGCCTGATAG
>RGBY01000312.1 GCA_009919445.1 Planctomycetia bacterium | reverse complement strand
CCTGCGAGGCGTTCCCTTTGTCGGAGCCACTTCGTATTTTGTAAATCGCCAGTCGATTGGCAGGGTTGCTGACCTGCTGGGCACTGATTGGATCAGCCGGTGCAAGCACGACGAGCACATCAACAATCTGGTGCAGACTGGACAATTACGAGCCTTCGTTACGGTCCCGTTTCTCTCCACCCGCTCTGCTCTTTTCAGTCGGTCAACAATCGATCCCGAATACACATCATTGATGCGAGCCATGGATCTTCAGCGGGCGGGCTTCTTTGCAAACGCCGATCTCCAGACACTGGCAACTGAGGCCAGTCAGCTCAGGATCGGCACGTCAAGCAACCCACTCCTTACGCTGTACGTCGAGACGACTCGCCTCATCCTTGAGCACATCGACCAAGGCATCCATCAAAAGCCCGGCTCAGTCGGCCCAAAAAAGTGAGCTAACCGCCGATCAGATCCTTGCCCATCCAAGGCACCAATGGCTCAGGGACACGAACTGTGCCGTCCGCCTGCTGGTGATTCTCCAAAATGGCAATAATGGCACGACTGATGGCAATCGCTGTGCCGTTGAGCGTATGGACAAATTGAGTCCCCTTCTCTCCCTGCTTGCGATAGCGGACCGCTAGTCGCCGCGCCTGATAGTCGGTGCAGTTGGACGTGCTTGTCACCTCGCCCCATTCACCGGCATCACCGCGACCAGGCATCCAGGCCTCAAGGTCATACTTCCGATAGGCGGGCCCACCAAGATCACCAGTAGCGGTATCGATAACGCGGTAGGGAATCCCCAGACCATCAAAAAGCCGACACTCAAGCTCCAGCAGATGCTGATGCATCGCCTCACTCTGATCGGGCAGGGTGAAGGCAAACATCTCGACCTTCGTAAACTGATGCACCCGATAGAGCCCACGAGTGGCCCGACCATGAGCACCGGCTTCCGTCCGGAAACAGTGACTGATGCCACAGAGCTTCAGCGGCAGTTCGTCGGCGTTGAATATCTTCTCATGCATGGCCCCGCCGAGGGTGATCTCCGCCGTTGCGACCAGTGACAGATCACTCTCATTGATGGAATAGATCTGGGTTTCCGGCCCCCGTGGCATGAAGCCGGTGCCTTCCAGAATGGTGTCTCTGGCGAGGTCGGGCGTGGTCATGACCGTAAACCCCTCCTGCAACAGTAGCTCGATCGCATACCGCTGGAGCGCCAGTTCCAAAAGCACCCCATCACCAGTGAGAAAATAGAAGCCGTGACCAGCCACGCGACTGCCCGCCTCAAAGTCGAAAAGCCGCAGGCTTTCTCCCAAATCAACATGGTCCTTCGGTGCAAAGTCGAAGGCTGGCACAGGGGTGCTGCCCTGACGGAGTTCCACTGCGGCATCCTCACCTCCTCGTGGAGCATCGGAATGCGTGAGGTTGGGGATGGCCCGCAGAATGGCCTCTGAGTCTGCCAGCACCTCAGCCTGTTTGGCCTGCAGCGCTGAGACCTCTTCCCGAAGCCGCCGGCCCTCAGCCTTCAGGGCATCTCGGTCTTCCGGAGCAGCCTTCCCAATCGACTTGCTCACCCGACCGGCTTCCTGGTTCAGCCGGTCAATGTCAGCCTGCAACTGCCGTCTGAGAAGATCCAGGTCAGCAAACCGAGAGACATCAGCGGACGACCCCCGCTGGCAACAGTTTTCGGTGATGAGGTCAACATTGTCGGCAACAAAGCGGCGATCGAGCACAGAGGCCTCCGGGGCGGGGGTGCGAGTAGTGACTGAAGCCCCGCAAACTCTATACTGTCATGCTTCGGTTTTGAACCGCGGATATTTCACGGCCGCTTTGAGGGACTCATGACCGCCACGACTGCTGATCCCGACCGCACCACAGCCGAAAAGACGACAAAAAAGGCCCGGCGGTCTGGCCAGCCCAAGCGGCAGCCTCGCTACCACGTCATCCTCTGGAATGACAACGACCACACCTACCAGTATGTGGTTGCCATGCTGCAGCAACTCTTCGGCCACCCCGCCACCACGGGACTCAAGCTTGCTACCGAGGTCGATCGAACCGGCCGGGCAGTGATCCTGACCACCACACGTGAGCACGCCGAGTTGAAACGTGACCAGATCCATGCCTTTGGTGCCGATCGGCTCTTGGCTCGTTCAAAGGGTGCCATGTCGGCTTCCATTGAGCCGGAAGCCGAGTAACGCCAGCGGGCAGCTGGCAGGGCCTGCACAAATCAGCGACGGAACCAGCAAAGGTTGTCGACAAATGAAAAGCGGCCCTGATCCTTCGATCCGGGCCGCTTCCATTTCTTTCGTGCGTGGGTGAAACCAGGCCACCCTCCGACAACTGGTCAGTTCTCAAAACCGCAGGTTGGCTCACAGCCGCAATTCGGTTCGCAGGGAACTTCCCGCCAGACGGTCTTGGGCACGCAACGGGTTACGGTGTAGGCCACCTTCTTGGGCACCATCCGGCAGACATCGATCGTCCGGGTGTAATGCACTGGACGAGTCACGCAATAGGGCACCCTGCGGATGCACGTTTCTTTGGTCATGGTGCAGACCTTATAGCATTCTTCGCGGGAGTGTTGCTCGCTGACCATCTTGCAGACCTGATAGCAGCAGGTCTTCACTCGCCGTTCGGGCACCATCTTGCAGACCTTGTAGGTTCGCACCCGCTGCTCAGGTACCATCTTGCAGACCTTGTAGCAGCAGGTCCGCACTCGTTGCTCAGGCACCATCTTGCA
>RGBY01000311.1 GCA_009919445.1 Planctomycetia bacterium | reverse complement strand
CCGCTGCCCGTCTTCCCGGCGCAGGACCTGACCTTCGCCGGTGGCGGTCCTGCGGCTACGGCGCCGGGGGCTGGGCAGTGGAGTTTTGGCCCCACCGACACCTTCTCGCAAGCTCCCGTCAATGGGCCGAATCCGGGGACGGCGACGGCAAACGCTGCGGCCAACAGCGTCACCTGGACCTTCGGCAGCTTCGCCGATCCGGCCGACCGGTCAGCCGTTAGCGACATCCTGTTCACGGTGACCGCCTCGAACAAACCCTTCGGCGACGGCCTGCTGCTGACCAACCAGGCTCAGCAAAGTGAACGCAATGAGACGGGGAACCAGCTCAACACCAACACGGCGGTCACTCAAGTGACGATGTCGGAACCTGAACTCACCATTACCAAAGGTGTCGTTTCGACAAGCAATCCAAGTGGCATTTTCAATCCCACGTCGGTCGCGCCGGCGGGCGTCACCTTTTCTCAGCCGGGCCAGCCTGGGGCTTCTTTTACTGGAACGGTCAACTCTAACGGTCTGGCCAGCGCGCCGATTGATGCCACGCTGGAAAACGTCGTCGGCAACGATCTCGTCAAGTTTTCGATTGTTGTTGAGAACACTGGCAGTGGGACCAACGGTGCGTTTGATGTGGCGATCAAGGACGCCTATGACGCAGCCAAGTTTATGATCCCAGCCGGCGCAACGGGGCTAAATCTGCAGGTGACCGACGGGACAGGCCGCTCACTTCCATACACAGGCGATCTTTTTGGTACTGGCATCGAACTGGTCGATGGGGTGACAAACCATCCCGGCCCTGGCATTACATTTGACTGGATCGATCAGGGAACCAGTCTTGTCGGGGTCTACTCTGGGTCAATTGACACAACAGCCTATCAATCCTCCTCAATCCCACCGCCTTCAAGTACGTCTTTTGTTGGAGATAACGGCGGGGGATATAACGATATCGATATCGTCGCCGCCACGGCCAACGGGAAACAGCGTTTTGAGATCGGCTTGGACGCTGTTGGTTCTGGTAACTTTGCCTTTGCTACCGGTAACGGCACCGCCACAGGTGACTATCTCTACGCCCAAACGCTTGTCAACTTGTCGTTCCTTGGTGTTCCTTCCAACTATGTTTCAAGCGGCCCGCTGACGGGCACCGTTACATTTCCCAATAAATCAATCGCAACCGTATTTCATAGCAATATAAATACCCCGGCGGTCATGTTCAATGACGGCACAAATACCATCACTTTTCAGCAAGCGGGCTTTGTCGCCTTTGATGCTGCAACAAACTATTCATCCGGTGCCTTCACGCCGGGCAGCCCGCCACCCAATAACGGTTCTGGGTTTGGCTCTTGGACGGTGCATGAGCCGGGCGGCGGTTCGGCGGGTGCCTACATCGGCAACACCGCTCTTGGATTAAAAACCTTCGGAGTTGCCTCCCCCGGGAACTCCTCTGCCTACACAGGAATGGAACGGGCCTTTGGGGCAGCACTGGCAACTGGTGAAACGTTTTCGACAACGGTCGCGGCCACGAGCTTTTCCTCGGGCACCATGGGGCTCAAATGGAAAACGAGCAGCGGCCCTGAACTGAGCCTCTTCGTTGACAGTGGAACCGGCAACTGGAAGTACGCGATCGGTGCCGCTGGCACCCCTACGGATACTGGTACCGCCTTCAATGCGGGCAGCCCAGTCAACGTAAGCCTAGAGCGTGTTTCTGGGAATAACGTGCTGCTTTCTCTCACGCAGGCGGGAAGCACCTGGTCAACGACCCTTTCACTTTCCGATGCGGCGGTTACATCAGTTGAGTTTTTCTCATCAGGCACACAGTCGGCTGGCAATGCCACGAATCTCGGCTTTGATGATCTGAAAATTACCGCCGATGTGCAGCAACAGGCCGCCGTCGGCCCGAGCAATCCCACAAATGGTAAAAACATCGTTGTTGTCACCTACGACCTCCAGCTGAAGCCAACCGTAGCACCGCTGGACGTCATTCCCAACACGGCTACCCTCACCAACTACGCGGCCACCGAAGGAGGCCCAAATTTTCTTTCGCCTGCTGGCCTGAAGGATGACACGACCGTAACCATTCGCGGGCCGGAGGTATCCAAAACCTTGATCGGCACGTCGATCGTCGACACCTGGAACTCAAACACCCAGGCAGTGATTGGCGAACTGGTTACCTATGAACTGTCGGTCAAGGTGCCGCAGGGCACCACGCCAGCGGCGGTGCTCACCGACACGTTTACAGACGCGCTCGGCTTCGTGCGGGTCGTCGGTACGCCGACGGTCGATCCGGGGGTGACCGTCGGCGGCCTGGCAAATATCAACAGTCCGACACTAACCCAGAACGGCACGGTCGCTGAATGGCAGCTCGGTGACATCGTCAACTCAAATACAGACGACCAGCTGCACGGCATCACCTTTCGCATCGAAGCGGTGGTGCTCAACGACAGGCTCGTGCCGCTGCCGATTTTCGGCCCAGTAAATCGGGCCAAGCTGGCCTGGACGAACCACACGCTGCCGGAAGTCTCCGCTGCAGAGGTCCGGGTGATTGAGCCCCAGATCACCCTCAACAAGACCGTCAGCCCGACCACGGCTCAGGCTGGCGACACGGCGACATTTACGATCGTCGTCTCGGGTGGTGGGACAACGGCGCACAATCTCAGCCTCGAAGACTTTCTGCCCAGCGGCGTCACCTATGTCACCGGCAGTCTGGCCCACACCGCAGGTGTCGCTCCCAACACGCTCGCCACCTCGGGCGGCGGTACCGCGTTCAC
>RGBY01000032.1 GCA_009919445.1 Planctomycetia bacterium | reverse complement strand
GACCAGAGAAAGGCCATCAGGGATAAGGCTTCAAGGGGCAGGCTTCGCGAGTGCCGACGTGTGGATCGGCAGCACGTCGGCAGAGTGTTCTCAATGCACGACATGCCACCCGACACGCCAACTAACCCGTCTGCCTCAGGGAGCCTTTGTCTCGGCCTTGTCCTCGTCTGTGGCTGCTGATTTCCTGAAGTTGTCAGCAACATGCTTGAGCATCTGAGACGCCGGGCCGTCGTAGGTCTCGAGGAAGCTTTCAATTCGAGCAGCAGCCTGCTCCGGAGACTTTGCCATTCTGGCGGCATTGGCATAGATCTGGGTGATCATCTGGTCGTTGCCCTCGCCATCAAATCTTTTTTCGAGACTGTCGAGCATGGTCGAGACGACCTCGTCGTACTTAGCGACAGCCTCGCGTTCTTTTGTCAAAAGCTGGCCCACCTGGCCGACGATCCAAAAAAGTTCTCGAGTGTCAGCCTCAGCAAGTTGTTGCTCGAATTCGGCCAGGTTTGGCTCGGATGATTTGAGGCTGCTAATGGTCAGTTTTTTCTGAATCTGGTTGACGGCCTGCGTGACGGAGTTCTTCACTGATTCAAGTTCAGTCGTAGCGGCAAGTTCTTCCAGGCGTTCGATGGCAGCGACAGCGTCCCCTGTCATGCCTTCGGTGTAGGCCTGCCGGACACGCTTCATCTGCTCGAATTCGGCAGCAAAACGTTCACGGTCCCAGGTTGAATTGACAACGCTGGCCAGTGGTTCATCCATCGACATCGGATGGCCGATCCATTCGATGTGACCATCTTTGCCGACAATGAAAGCAGTAGGGATGCCCCGCTGCTGGGCCGCCTTCATGTAGTCGGCGTCACAGGATCGGTCTGGGTCGCTTGTCAAGCAGTAGGCCGCAGTCAACTCACGGTAGGTCTTCTCATCTTCGCCGCGAACGTTTCGGTCGAGGAAGGCTTCGACAGTCTTCAGGTCTTCAGCCGTGATACTGATGATCTGCACCTGCTTGTCGGCATATTCCTGCTGGAGCGCCGCAAGATGGGGCATCGATGCGACGCAAGGGCCACACCAGGTAGCCCAGAATTCCACGACGTAGACATGATCGTCAGCAAAGGTCGTCACCGGCTCAAAGGCGCCATTGCCGTTTTGTACCCAGTGTTCAATGTCGAGTGCCGGGGCGGCTGAGCCGATTGTCAGGCTTGGGGTGGAGGCTGGTCGATCGTTACCAAAGGTCGGCGTTGCCAACCCAATCAGGAGAATCGCCAGAACAAGCTGCCGGCGAAATGGAGCAAGCCGAGTCATACCGATACCCTTTCTGTGGAAAGTGAGCCGGCCAGCAGCCGGCATCGTCCCGGGCCGACTGGGACGCCGAATGGCTGCCCCACCCCGGAGGGAAAAGCCTACGACGAAAAGCTGTTTCCCGGCAAATCGGTTGAGTCGACAGATTGGTGTGTGGCGGCGTTTGAAACCGCTCTAGGGTGTTCTGCGGCGCGGAGACTAGGCTGCCACTGCATGAAACGATCGGAATCACCTGCCACCGTGCCTGCCGACAATGCCGACGTGAGACCACCCGCGTTTGGTTCGGGTGCGATCCGAATAGTCGGCTTCGACCCCGGGCTGAATGTCACCGGCTACGGTGTGATCGAAGTGCACAATGGCCGCACGCAACTGGTTGAGGCAGGCACGGTCCGCTCCAAGGGGGAGGCAATTGAAGATCGGCTGCTGACCATTCACCGCGGTGTTCGGGAAATCCTCACCACGTTTCGGCCGGCCTCAATGGCCCTAGAACAACTTTTTGTTCACTCGCGATTCCCGAAGACAGCCATTTTGATGGGGCATGCCCGTGGCATCATCTGCTTGGCCGCGGCGGAAGCGGGGCTTGCGGTGCATCACTACCTGCCAAACCGAGTCAAAAGCATGCTCACCGGCAGCGGCCATGCCGGGAAGGAACAGATGCAGATGGCTGTTCAGCGAGAACTTCAGCTGCGAAGTCGCCCTGAACCGGCTGACGCGGCAGATGCCCTGGCGATTGCGTTGGCTGACTATCATCTTCGGCTCCGGCCACAACCCGGGCGACGGGTGCGGTTTCGCGAGAACACCTGAAGGCAAACACCCAGCCATGCGACGCTTAACCTCGTCCGCGTTGACGCGAACCACTGCCACCACGCTCATACAGACACCCCCCCTCCCCTTTCCCTTTTTGGATGTAGGTCCCACGAATGATTCGCAAGATCACAGGAACGCTTGAACGGATTGAGCCGACAGCCATTGAACTGGCTGTCGGTGATCTTGTGCATGAGGTGCTCGTGCCCGACATGGTGCGACGGCAGTTGCAGGAGAAGATTGGCAAGCGGGTGTCGCTGTTCACCCTTGAATACCTTGAGGGAAACCCGACCCGCGGCAACCTCGTGCCCCGACTGGTGGGCTTTCTGTCAGAAGTCGAGCGTGAGTTTTTCGAACTGTTTTGTGAGGTCGACGGGGTTGGTGTTCGCAAGGCGTTGCGTGCGATGATTCAGCCGGTTGGTGACGTTGCGAGGGCCATCGAAGAACAGGACGCCACGGGGCTCTCCAAGTTGCCCGGTGTCGGTGGGGCGACGGCTGAGCGGATCATCGCCAAACTCCG
The DNA here is from genome assembly GCA_009919445.1 of Planctomycetia bacterium. GTDB lineage: Bacteria > Planctomycetota > Planctomycetia > Pirellulales > UBA1268 > UBA1268. Next base: position 12,626 of record RGBY01000032.1, on the reverse strand, counting down.
TCGGAGAATGCCAAAATTCGCCCTGCTGGTCGCCCGCGATGCCCCTGCTGGGGCTGCCGTTGGCAGCGATGTTCTTACCGAAACCTTCGAGGTGTTGCGGAGTCTTGGCCACTCTGATGCCGATGCCCGTCGGCTGGTTGATGGCCTGCGGGAGAGTCGTCGCAAAGTCTCGGACGTGCAGGTGGCGCTTGAGTTGATCTACCGGCAGACGCATGGCAAGGGCTGAGCCACCGCTGGGCCGGCAACCTGCTACAGTGACGAGAAATGCGGAGAAGGCAGCCGTGAGTGAATTTCGTGAGCCAACAATCGAGCCGCTAGACGACCAGCAACCGGAAGACCGGGCGTTGCGGCCGCAGCGGCTCGGCGAAATGATCGGTCAGCAGGACGTCCATGAACGCCTGTCGATTGCTATCGATGCTGCCCGCAAGCGAAGTGAGCCGCTCGGGCATATTTTGCTCGATGGTCCGCCGGGTCTCGGCAAGACGACCTTTGCCACGTGCATTCCCCACGAACTCGGCACAAGCCTGCAGATTGCCAGTGGGGCGGCGCTAGCTGCCCCCAAAGACCTCCTGCCCTACCTCAGTAATGCGTCGGCTGGATCCGTGTTGTTCGTCGATGAAATTCATCGGCTCCCCATTGCCGTCGAAGAGTTTCTCTACCCGGCTATGGAGGACTTTCGCATTGATATCACGCTTGGCGATGGCATGAGTGCTCGCACCATCAACATGCCTCTGCAGCCGTTTACGTTGGTCGGAGCGACCACCCGGGCTGGGCTGATCTCGGCGCCGCTGCGAGACCGTTTTGTCATTCGAGAACACCTTGATTACTACACCGTTCCTGAACTCTCCCACATTGTGGTGCGGTCTGCCGGCAAACTGGAGATGCCGATGGATGACGAAACGGCGGCGGAGATCGCCAGGCGTAGCCGGGGGACCCCGCGGCTGGCGAATAACCGACTTCGCTGGGTGAGAGACTATTCAACGAGCCGGGCTGGCGGCACGGTTGATCTTGAAGTGGCTCGGACTGCTCTGGAGATGCAAGGAATCGATGAACTTGGGCTGGACGGTTTCGATCGTCGTTATCTCGAAACACTCCAGCGGGTCTTTGCCGGTGGGCCGGCCGGAATTGAGGCTATTGCCCACACGATGAGTGCTGCTGTCGACACCCTGGAGGATGACGTTGAGCCCTTCCTGTTGCGGTACGAACTGATCATCCGCACCCCCCGCGGCCGACGGCTGACCGATCGGGGCCTAGAGCACCTTGGCACTGCCCCCCCCGCTGGGCCGCAGCGGAAACTGTTCTGAGCGGCTGTGGCCGCTCCTGGGGGAGACGGCCCTTGACGACGGGCTCTTGTCGGCATAATTTCTGTGTTTTCGCAATCCCCGTATGCAGGTTCGTGAGCCATGGCCGTCCCCAAACGTCGACAGTCCAACCGGAAAACCGGGTCCCGCCGGGCCCATGATTTTCTGACGCCCCGGCAGTTGACCTTCTGTTCAACCTGCGGCAAGGCTGTGCCAACCCACCGTGTCTGTGGCAATTGTGGCCACTACATGGGTCGCCCAGTGGTCAAGACCGAGGAATAGTCTTTTGGCGGACGAATCGTTCGCGCTGCTCTTTCCAGGACAGGGCGCACAAACTGTGGGCATGGCCGGAGCGTGGTGCCTGGAGAGCCCCCCTGCTCTCGCAATTTTTGAGCGAGCATCTGCTGTGCTGGGGTATGACCTGCTCGAGGTCTGTCAGAACGGACCGGCTGAACGACTCAATACGACTGCAGTTAGCCAGCCAGCCATTCTGGTCACCAGTCTGGCCATGCTTGAACTCCTGCGGACTCGGGAAGACAGCCCGTTTGTCGCTGGTGCGACGGAAGCGTTAACCGCCGGCCTGTCCCTTGGCGAGTACACCGCGCTGGTTCATGCCGGTGGGCTCGATCTGGAGTCAGCGGTCAAAGTGGTCGATGTTCGAGGACGGGCCATGCAGGCCTGTGCCGAGGCTTCACCAGGTGGCATGGTGGCAATCCTGGGGCTTGATCGCGAGCAGGTTATCGGCGTGTGTGATGAAGCCCGCGGTGAAGACGTGCTGGCGGTGGCCAATGTGCTCTGTCCCGGCAACATCGTGGTGTCAGGCAGCCGTGCAGCCTGTGAGCGGGTGCCAGCAGTGGCGACCGCCGCAGGAGCGATGAAATGTGTCGCACTTGAAGTGGCCGGAGCCTTCCACACGCCATTGATGGAGCCGGCCCGCGAAAAACTGGCTGCCGTCCTCGACGAGGTTGACCTGCGGGTGCCGCGGATTCCGGTGATTAGCAACGTCGATGCACAGCCGCATACCGATCCCAGTGAAATCAGGGCACTTCTGGCCCGGCAGGTCTGCGGTGTTGTCGAGTGGCAGGCCTCGATGGAGCATCTGCTCTCGACGGGGGTTGGGAGGCTATGGGAAGTTGGGCCGGGACGCGTCCTCCGGGGTTTGCTGAAGCGAATTGACAGAAAACGTCCCTGTCTGGGCGTAATCGACGGTTAAAGGGCAATGGTTCTTTGCCGATTCCGATGCCAGTGCAGTCCCTAGTGGGTCGCTATCAGTGATGCATCGGTGATGCTCAATGAATACCGGCATCACGGACGACAATAGGTTTAAGTGAATCGCAAACGCAGTAGAAAGAAAGGGCACCATGGCAGAGAAAGCTGGCAAATCCGACACGAACGAACTGAAACGCAATCAGGCTGATCTTTCTGGCCAGGTGGCCCTGGTCACAGGCGCCAGTCAAGGGATCGGCCGGGCGATCGCCGAGACGCTTGCTGCCAATGGTGCGACGGTCTGCCTCGTGGCCCGCAGTGCCGACAAGTTAGCTGCCGTGGCAGAGACCATTACGGCTGCCGGTGGCAAGGCTGAGCCGCTTACCTGTGATGTCTCGCAGGCCGAGGCGATTGAGCAGGCAGTCGCCGGGGTGGTTGAGCGGCATGGCCGACTCGACATTCTGGTGAACAATGCAGGCGTTACCCGCGACACCCTGCTGCCGCGGATGAGTGACGAGGAGTGGGATCTGGTGCTCACGACCAACCTGCGAGCCCCCTTCCTGTTTATGCGGGCTGCCAGCCGGCCCATGATGCAGCAGCGTTACGGCCGAATCATCAACGTGTCGAGCGTTTCTGGAATGATTGGCAATGCCGGGCAGGCCAATTATTCAGCCTCCAAGGCAGGGCTGATCGGCCTCACGCGGACCGTGGCCAAGGAGTTGGCGGGCCGGAAGGTGACCGTCAATGCCGTTTCGCCTGGCTTTATCGCCAGCGAGATGACCGATGCCCTTGGGCCGGCCATCCTGGACGAGGTGAAGAAGCGGGTGCCCGCAAAAAGGCTCGGCCAACCGGGTGAAATCGCCGAAGCAGTGCTGTTTTTAGCCTCACCAGCAGCGGGGTACATTACGGCTCAGACGCTCGTTGTCGACGGTGGCTTGATCGGCTAGGACCCCCTCGCCTTTGGGCTTTTTTGACGCGAACTGGACAGGGTGTGGCGGAAGTCGGTATATCATCCGCAGTCGAGGCGGCGTCGCATGTCGCAACATCAGTCGGAACGAGATGGTGGAGCCGTCGCCACAAGGCCTGCTCGCTGTCTCGGATCAAGCAAGCAACAAACCAGATATTTTTCTTCAGCGGAGGATCAAACGTGGCATCAGTTCAGGATCGAGTGATCGACATCGTCGCTTCCCAGTTGGGAGTCGGCAAGGAACAGATCACCCCCGAGACCTCGTTCATCAATGATCTCGGTGCCGACTCTCTCGATACCGTGGAACTCGTCATGGAACTCGAGGAAGAATTCGAGATCAACATTCCTGATGATGCGGCTGAAAAGATTCAGACCGTCGGCCAGGCAGTTGAGTTCATCGAAAAGAATCAGGGCTGATTGGCTGTCGTTGGCAGACGAAACAGCAAAGTGCCCAGGTGAGTCAGGCTCGAGTTGGTCAGGGATGATATGAAACGACGGGTGGTGATTACGGGGCTTGGTGTTGTGACTTCTCTCGGTCGTCCAGTCGACCGACTCTGGGAGCGGTTGCTTGCCGGTGACAGTGGTGTCGGTCCGATCAATCTGTTTGATGTGTCGGGCTACCGAGTGCAGTTTGCCGGCGAGGTGCCATGGGATGGTGCCGCCGAAGGCGTTGCCAGCCCGAAAGAACTTCGGCGGCTCGATCGGTTCACCCAGTTTGCCATTGCCGCTGCCGGTGATGCCGTGAAGGACTCTGGGCTCGAGTTCGACAAGGAAGACCCCTATCGCTGTGGCGTGGTGGTGGGCTCTGGTATTGGCGGACTTGCCGAGTTTGAAGCTCAGCATGAGCGACTGCTTACCAAGGGAATCGAGAAGGTTTCCCCATTCACCATTCCCAAGCTCATTGTGAACGCCGCCAGCGGGCATGTGTCATCACGGCATGGCATCAAAGGGCCAAATTTTGCGGTGGCCACGGCCTGTGCGAGTGCGGCCAACTCGATTGGTGAGGCGTTGCGAGCCATCCGCTACGGTGACGCCGATGTCATGGTGGCCGGGGGCAGCGAGGCGGCCCTCACACCGATGGGACTGGCTGGTTTCCAAAACATGCGGGCCCTCTCCTTTCGGAGCGACGCACCGCAGCAGGCGAGCCGGCCCTTTGACGCCGATCGCGACGGGTTTGTGCTGGCGGAGGGCGCCGGCATTGTGGTGCTTGAAGAACTCGAACACGCTCGGCAGCGAGGCGCCAAAATCTATGGCGAACTGAGAGGCTACGGTTCGAGTGGCGACGCAGGGCATATCACCCAGCCGGATGAAGAGGGCCGCGGGGCAGCCCGCGCGATGGCGATGGCGCTGGAGGATGCCGAAATGGCTCCTGACAGGGTTGGCTACATCAACGCCCATGGCACCAGCACCCCCCTTGGAGACAAGGCCGAGACCAAGGCAATCAAAAAGGTGTTTGGTGAGCATGCCCGGCAGTTGGCAGTCTCAAGCATCAAGAGTCATCTGGGGCATTCGCTCGGGGCAAGTGGTGGTATTGAACTGGTTGCCTGTGCGATGACGCTGGAGCGGAATGTGATTCCGCCGACGATCAACCTTGAGACTCCTGATCCAGACTGCGACCTCGACTACATCCCGAATCAGCCGCGAGAGGCGGTGGTGGATGCCGTGATGAGCAACAGTTTCGGGTTTGGGGGGCATAACGCGAGTCTGGTGCTCAGTCGCATGGACTGAGGAATCCGGCCGCTCGCGGGCGGTGCGGTGCGTGCGTCACCCTGGGGGCAGTAAACCGTGGTGAATATTTTTTTTGGTCCTCCGTTTGGATCTGGTCTTGGACCCAAAGCCTGAGTGGGGTCTGGAATGCTGGAGCCGACACGATGCGTCAGCCGGCACCTGCCCGCAGCAGTTGCCCTGTTGAGTTGCTGGCTGATGGGCCCCACCCTGGGGCAGCTGCCGACCGACGGTGGGCAAGTTTGGAAAACCTACGATGTGAGCCGTTTTGTTGAGGCCGCCGGCCCTGGCAGTGAGCAGCACATCGTCAACTGGATTCTGCACCGCACCGGTTACACCGCCTGGCACGGAGAGATCGCGGCCTCACTTTCGGCGAATGGTGGGAAACTCTCGTGCTATCACACGCCTGACATGCAGGCCGATGTTTCGGCAACGGTGCAGCGATTTACGGTAGACGCTGAGACACCGCATCGCTTTCAAGTTCGCGTCATCGGCCTCGGATCGGTCCGTTGGCGTGGGGTGGCACGGGAAAGGCTGACGCCGATTGCGGCGTCGACGCCCGGGGTTCAGGCCTGGATCGTGCCACGCGAGGCGTCAGGCCCCCTGCTGGCAGATTTGCTTGCCCGGAGCGACGTGGAAGAACTGCCAATCGGGCCCGTCCTAGCCTCCAATGGTGTGCCGGCGTCACTGACAGGAACCCGCGAGCGAACGTATGTAAAAGATTTTTCAATAGGTCCTGGTGTGCCTGGTGGCTGGCAGCCGCTGCAAGGTACTTGTCACGAGGGGCTCAGTGTTGACGTGCAGCCGCTGCTTGAGGCGGATGGCACAACCGTTGAAGCGGTGATTCGCTGTCACATCGACCAGATTGAGAAAATGGTGCCCGTGTCGGTGACGGTCCCCGCTGGCAACCGGCCAACCGTCCGCCTGGAAGTTCCACAGATTGCAGCAGTGCGGATCGGGGAGCGATTCCGCTGGCCGGCCAGTCGCACGCTTATTGTTGGCCTGGGGCTGGTTCCCTGGCCCGTGCCGGGGCAAAATGCAGCCAATCCCACCGCCCTGTTCACCCAGATCAAGCGGACTGATGCCATTGTTATTGTCGAACCCCGCCTGCGAAACGGCCCCGATCCGGAGCCGCCTGGCCCACAGGGCGAGGTTCCAGCCGGAGGGCTAGCCCCGTCCTGACAGCCTGAGCCGCCGCATGCTGGGGCGGAAGCCCGGTATCCTCACCAGCCCGGTATCCTCACCACATTTGAACACGCACACGTAACCCCCATACCCTCTCCTGCGATGACCTCATCCATGCAAGCATCTGATCGGCGACGCGTTGTGATAACTGGCCTGTCGGCCATTTCTCCATTTGGGCTCGATGCGGAGGAACTCTGGCAAGGATTACGCGAAGAGCGTTCTGCCGTCGGGCCGCTGAAGGCTTTTTCGCCGTCGGAGTTGCCGCTTCAGCATGCAGCCGAGGCTGCCGCCTTCACGGGTCACATCAGCGAGTTTGGGGATCTCGACAGCGAGCGAAAGAAGTCGATTCGCAAAGGCCTGAAGGTCATGTGCCGTGAGACGCAGATGGCCGTGGCAGCTGCCCAACGAGCGCTCGTCTCAGCTGGGCTGACTGAGCCTGAGAGCGTTCCTCGTGAGCGATTTGGCTGTGTTTTTGGTTCCGATTACATGCTGACACTGCCCGATGACTTCACCGGAGCCGTTGCCGCCTGTCGCGGCGATGATGGTCAGTTCGTTTTTGATCGGTGGGGTGAAGAGGGGCTGCCGGCAATGACACCGCTGTGGCTGCTCAAGTACCTGCCTAATATGCCGGCCAGTCATATCGCCATCTTCAACGACCTGCGTGGGCCGAGTAACTCCCTCACGGTTCGTGAGGCCAGCGGTCACCTTGCCGTTGGTGAGGCCACCATCACGATCGGCCGTGGGGCTGCAGACGTGATGCTGGTTGGGTCGACTGGCACACGCATCCACCCGATGAAGATGGTCCATGCCCTGCTCAATGAAGAAGTGGCCACCGGCGATGACGATCCGACCAGTTGGAGTCGTCCGTTTGACCGAGATCGCCGAGGCATGGTCCTTGGCGAGGGCTCGGCCGTGTTGATTCTGGAGGAACTTGAGCACGCTCGCCGGCGTGGTGCCACCATTTTGGGTGAGATTCTTGGCCATGCGGCCGTTGCCAGCAGCGAGGGGGCTGCGGTGGGGCGTCGTCGTGCGGCTGTCGCTGCGGTTGCCCGCAAGACGCTTGCTTCAGCAGACAAAACAGCCGAGTCGATCGGCCACGTTCATGCCCAGGGGCTGGGTACCCGAGTTGGCGATGCGGAGGAGGCCGCCGGGCTGGCGGACGCCCTGGGTCCCAGGCTTGCAGCAGTGCCGCTGGTGGCGGCGAAGGCCAATTTCGGTAATCTTGGTGGGGGCAGTGGTCTGGTTGAATGCGTGGCGAGCCTCACGGCCTTTTCCAAGGGCGAGCTCTTTCCGCTGAAGAACTACACAACTCCCGACGAGGCGTGCCCAATTCGGGCCTCTCGGCCCGGTGATTTGCCGGGTGACAGTTTCCTGAGCCTGGCCGTGACTCCGCAGGGGCAGGCCGGAGGGCTCTTGCTCGGCCGGAGTCCGGATGCCGGGTGAGCGGGCTGCTCCTTGACAGTTTGGGGCGGCTGCCGTACCTTTTCCGGATTGACGGGCCGTATTGAGGCGGCCTGTCGTGCATGTGGCGTGCTGGTTTGAGGAAACGCTTGGATCGCTCCTTTAGCGGGTGTGTTTCGACGGCCACGGTGATGTGGAGCGTCGCCTTTTCCGGCACAATGTGCAGGTGCCGGCACCCGTAGTCGTCCCTGTGCGGCACGGCTAGGCGAAGTCCGATTTGACCGATCGGCGAGGCGAGTTCCGAGAAACGTATGAAGCCAGAAGAAATTCTCCGTATCGTCGATGCAATTCATCGCGACAAGAACATCGACAAGGAAATCGTCTTCGGGGCGATTGAGTCGGCCCTGGTGACTGCGTTACTACGCCATTACGGCGAGGACGCCAACGTCGTCATTCAGATTGATCGGGAGTCAGGCCGCATCGATGGAACCCATGATGGCACGGCGATTGACCCCGAGGAAATCACCGGCCGCATTGGAGCTCAGACCGCCAAGCAGGTCATCATTCAAAAGATTCGTGAAGCCGAACGCGACTCGCTCCATGATGAGTTTGAGGAGCAAGTTGGCCAGATGATTTCGGGTGTCGTCACCCGATTTGATGGCGGGGTGGCGACAGTTGCCCTTGGTTCAACCGAAGCGATCCTGCCGCGAAGCGAACAGATTCCTGGGGAAAGCTTTCACGTTAACGAACGCATCCGCGCGACAATCTTCGAGGTGCGGAAGGTCGGCAGCCGAGTCAAAATTATCCTTTCAAGGATTCGCCCCCAACTCGTGCAGCGGCTTTTCGAGCAGGAAATCCCTGAAATCATCGATGGCGTTATTGAGATTCGGGCCATCGCTCGTGAGCCGGGCTATCGCAGTAAAGTTGCTGTGATTAGTTCAGACAATCGGGTGGACTGTGTCGGTGCCTGTGTCGGTGTGCGTGGCAATCGAATCAAAAACATTGTTGATGAACTCGGCGGGGAGCGAATCGACATTGTTCGATGGAACGATGACCTGCAGGTGCTTGTCCCCAACGCCCTGCAGCCCGCTGAGGTCGACGAGGTCATCCTCTGCCAGATGCTCGGGCGTGGCATCGTGCTTGTGCGAGAAGACCAGCTTTCGTTGGCAATCGGTCGGCGGGGCCAGAATGTGCGGCTGGCAAGCAAGCTTTGCGGCTGGGATATCGAGATCATGACCCGCGAAGAACTCGATCAGCAGATCGAGCGTGCGGTGATGGGTTACTCGTCGATCGAGGGCCTGGACGAGTCAGTAGCGGAACGGCTGGTGGGCGAGGGCTTCCTCTCGTATGACGATCTTTCGGTGATTGAGCCGGAAGATCTGATGGAGATGGGCGAGCTCTCGGCTGAGGCAGTCGACGCAATCGTTGCTGAAGCTGAGCATCGAGCGAATTTGGCCGAAGAGGCCGCCGCCGACGAACGGCGGAAGCAACGAGAGCAAGAACGGATCGATCAGGCGACAGCCGAGGCCGAAGCCGCTGAGGCGGCTCTTGCTGGTACAGCTGCCGCAGGCGATGCCGGGACGGGTGAGCAGGAGCAGGAGACAGGGTCCGAAGACGAACCTTCAGCCGCTGACGAAGCGGCTGAGGGAGATGTCGAGACATCTGTGCCTCCGTCGGCTGGGTCATGATTGGCATGACGGTCGACATGGCGGAAGAGTTTTTGGACAAGGTGAGATTACAGTGTCGCCCAGGGTTATCCTGGCGACCGCAGAGACCCGCAAAGGGTCGGAGAAAAACGCGTGGCGGTTCGCATCTACAGTCTTGCGAAAGAATTGAAGCTCGACAGCAAAGAGTTGGTCGATCTCTGCGCCCGCGCGGGCATTCAGGATAAGGGTTCGGCCCTTGCCAGTCTGAGCGACGAAGAGGTTTCCCGGGTCAAGGAATTCATCGCTGGGAAGTCCAAGACAGCCGAACGACCAGCAGCAACGCGGCCTGCCGCCAAAGCTGCAGCCAAATCGCCAGGTGTCATGCGGCGTGAGGACTATGTCGCTCCCACTGGTGCAGCAGGTCGCAGCCGCCCGCAAGAGTTGAAGACCGGCAAGCCAGCCCCGAAGCCGGCCCCCTTGGGGCGGGCACCGTCCGCTTCAGCCGCAGCCTCGGGCCGTGATGATGCTGGCACCGAAGGCGGTGATGCCGGTCCTCCTCTCCGAGTGCGGCCAGGAATGGGCCGAAGCAGTCGTACGGGAGCCAAGCCAGCTCCAAGGCCGACCTTCAAACTGCCCCCACTGCCGGCGGCAGGTCGGAAGCCAACCGCCCCTCCTCCATCCCAGGAACCTGCGGCCCAAAAACCCGATGTAAAGTTGCCCCTTGATGCCATTCGTAGTGCCAAGGCGGGAGGGACCAAGCCACTTGCCGAGCACATGCGGAAGCATGAGCAGCGGCAGCAGGAGAAACCCGCCAGTCGAACCGACGGCCTCCTCCGCGGAGGAATGGCCGGTGGTGGGCTAGCGCCACCGCTTCCTCCCACGGGGGCTGGCGGCCGGTCACGGAAGGCGGCCAAGGGAAATCAGCGAAATGATGACCTGCTGGGCGGCCGCGAGATGCGGCAGTTGACCCGCAAGCGTCATGACCGCCGGGGGCTCCGTGATGATGACGAGCGTGGCATGCGCCGCCGTCGCCCGCGACAGCGTCGTGGCTCGACGGTGTCGACGGCAGCTCCACGAAAAACCAACGCATCGATTCAGGTCCCCTGCACCGTGCGGGCATTCTCTGAAGCGATTGGGCTCGCGGCAAGTGAGGTCTTGCGGCGGCTGTTAACCTTCGGGCTCGATGCAGTGCCGAATATGAGCACCATGCTCGACCAGGATACGGTTGAGTTGTTGGCTGCCGAACTCGGTGTGCAACTCGACATTAAGACGCCAGAAGATCTCGAGAAGGAACTGCTGGCTGGTTTTGATGCAGTCGATGAAGACCCAGAACTGCAGCAGTCTCGGGCTCCTGTGGTGACCTTTCTTGGTCATGTCGACCACGGCAAGACTTCGCTGCTCGACAAGATCTTGGGGGCGAATGTTGCCGGTCGTGAGCATGGTGGCATCACGCAGCACATGCGGGCCTACACCATCGAGCACAATGGTCAGCCAATTTCTTTTGTCGATACGCCGGGGCACGAGGCATTCACTCAGATGCGGGCCCGCGGGGCGAACGTGACTGACTGTGCGGTGCTCGTGGTTGCGGCCGATGACGGCATCATGCCGCAGACGGAAGAGGCAATCAGCCACGCCCGTGCAGCGAATGTGCCGATTGTTGTCTGTATCAACAAAATCGATTTGCCTGGTGCCGACATCGATCGTGTCTATCAGCAACTGGCTGCGAATGAGTTGTTGCCCACGGAATGGGGTGGCGACACCGAGGTGGTCAAGACGAGCGCCCTCACTGGTGAAGGCGTCAATGATCTGCTCGACATGCTGTTGACGATTGCGGAGTTGCATGACCTTCGTGCCAATCCTGACCGTTTGGCTGCCGGTGTCTGCCTTGATGCCTCGCTGCATGAAGGTCGCGGCGTCGTTGCCTGCCTGCTCGTGCAGAAGGGGACGCTGCGGGTTGGTGATGCGGTTGTCTGCGGAGAGGCTTACGGCACAGTGAAGTCGATGCACGACACCCTGAAGAACCGCCGCGTGAAAGAAGCTGGTCCATCGCGGGCGGTCATGGTGGCCGGTTTTGATGTGCCCCCGGGTGCCGGCGCGCGGTTCCAGGTGGTCGATGAAATTTCAATGGCCCGAGAGGTGGCTGGAAAGCGGGAAGGAATCCGGCGGCAGACCAGCCTGTTGGCCAGGCCCGTCCATGTCACTTTTGAGAATCTGGCAGACCGCCTTGGCACGCAGCAGGTGCCAACGCTCAATCTGATTTTGCGGGCGGACGTTCGAGGTTCAATCGAGGCGATCCTGAAGGAACTTGAGAAGCTCGAGCATCCTGAGGTGCGTGTCCGCGTCTTGCAGGCATCGGTTGGCGGGATCAGTGAGGCTGACGTCCAGTTGGCCGACGCTTCCGATGCCGTTGTGATCGGGTTCAATGTGGTTCCTGACGATCGGGCACGTTCGCTGGCTGACGAGCGGGGCGTGCAGATTCGGCGGTATGACATTATCTACCAGGTCACTGATGATCTGCGGCAGGCCCTTGAGGGCATGCTCGCTCCTGAAAAGCAGGAGGTCGAACTTGGTCGAGCAGTTGTTCAGCGAACCTTCTCGATCAGTCGGATTGGAGTTATTGCGGGTTGTCGCGTAATCGGTGGCATCATTTCGCGAAATGGCCGTCTCCGAATCATTCGCGATAGCCGGGTGATTGGTGACTACCCAGTCGAAACCCTCCGGCGTGAAAAAGATGACGCCAAGGAGGTTCGTGATGGCCTTGAGTGCGGCATCAAGGTTGCTGGCTTCAATGATGTGAAGGAGGGCGACATTCTCGAGTGCTACAAGATCGAGGAAGTCGCACGGACGCTCTCGTGAGTACTCGCAGACTTCTCAAGGCGGCAGAAGCGGTCCGGGAAGTGGTCAGTATGGCCATTCTCACGGAAGTACGGGATCCACGCGTGCAGGACGTGACGGTCACCGGTGTGGAAATGGCACCAGATATGCGTTCAGCAAAGGTTTCAGTCTCCATCATGGGGAGCCCTGCCAAGCAGGAACTCGCGCTCCGGGGTTTGGCCAACTCAGCCGGCTTCTTGCAGTCGCGCATCGCCGACAGAATTGACACTCGGTATATCCCTCGGTTGCGGTTTGAACTTGATGCTGGGGTCAAGCACGCGCTTGACATCGCGCGTGTTCTGGGAGAGGTCCTGCCGGAAG
>RGBY01000310.1 GCA_009919445.1 Planctomycetia bacterium | reverse complement strand
GGATCACCAGATCACCGCTCTACCATCTGCCTTCACCCATGATGGAGCACACCAAAGAGCGGATGCGTTCATGGTGGCAGCAGCACACGGTCACGTCAGCCTGGCGAAACCTACAAGCCCATGTCCGCATACACGATGGCAGTGAAGCCCTGGCGGAGGCCGTTGCCGATTTCATGTGGAGCGTGCGTGATGTACTCACGAATCAATCAACCGAAGGAGTGTCTTCATGAAGAGCCGTACGAAAAACCGCGGTCTGCTCTACGTGCGACGCAGCGATGACGGACAAGAGGCTTCCTTATCGCAACAACTTGAGTGGGCGAAGTCTGCTGCCCAAAAACTTGGCGTCTCTTTCCAGGGCACCAACGCAGACATCGAGCAGATGCAGCGAGATGACCTCAACCATTGTGCTGACATTTTCATGGATGATGCAGTCAGTGGCGGCGACCTCACCCGCCCTGGCTTTCAAGCATTTCTTGCCGCAGCGATCGAGGACCGCAGCGTATCGCATGTGTTTGCGTTTAAGCGGGATCGCTTGGGCCGCCCCCAGTCACTCCTCCAGATGATGTCATTTGAGCAGCAGGTGATCTCAAGTGGGGTAACGCTTGTCACGCACGACCGGACGTATTCCCCCGAAGAGTTAAAAGATAACGAGATGAGTTATCTCATCGGGGGACTGATCGAATACCAGGAACACGGGCGGTTCTCCCCACGGCTTGGTGACAGGATTGTCTTTGTGCAACAGAGCATGGCGGCCAAGGGCCTGAGCACAGGTGGACGAGCCCCTTATGGCTTCAGGCGTGCTCTTGTCGACCAGAACAACAGTTTTGTGCAGTGGCTCGCTGATGGTGAAAACATTCGGCGAGCCGGCCATCACGTGCGTTTCCTGCCTCACGACGAAGAAAAACTCGCTATCTGGTGCACCATACTCGAGTGGCGAGAGAATGGCATCAGCTACAAAAAGATTGCCGCCAAACTCAATCAGATGGGCATTCCTTCTCCCAATGCGGGCCACACCCGACGTGACCACGGCTCGAAATACCATGTTCCCGGCAAGTGGCACCCCAACACCGTAAGAGACCTCTGCGCAAACCCGATCATCACGGGCATCAAAGAATACGGAAGGCGGTCAGAGGGTCGCTATCGTCGAGTTGGAGCCGACGGCCCCCGAGAACTTGAAGAACATGACCTGCGGCCCGATGGCCAGCCTAAACTTCTTGAGAACCCAGAAGAAGTTCGCATCAAAGCTGCCAGCGGTGGAGAGGCGTTGTTTGATGCGGCTCGCTGGCAACAGCTTCAGAAGAAGCAAACATCCCTTAGCGAGGTGCGCCGGAATAATGGTCGTCGCTCGACCAACCCAGACCGCTACCCCCTTGCCACCCGTGTCATCGACCTGACCGAAAACTGTGGCAGCGTGATGCATGGCACGCCCTACGGAAAGAAACTGAAATACGTTTGTGGCCGCTACTCAAATAGCGGCTACACCGAGTGCCACCACAACACCGTGGAAACACGACAGCTGACCAGCATGCTCATTAAGGCTCTTGTGGAACTTGTTGACAAAGCCGGTGGCAGAGAAGCCATCAGGGCCAGGCTTCTCGAAAGGGCACGTGCCGCAGCCACAGAGCAAGCAACCGCCGAAGAGCCTCTGGCCTTGAGGCACCTCCAAAAACAGCTTGATGCTCTGGAGGAGAACATTGCCACTGCCCAAAGGAGAATGACCACCGAGCAAGACGACAATCGCTATCAGGCGATTGCAAAGACCTTTGACAGTCTCATTGATGAAAAGACCACTCTCACCAAACAGATAACCGAGCTTGCTGCTCCTCCACAGCCAGCGGTGGATGCACTGTCACCAGAGAGCCAAGTTGATGAACTCATGGCAATGCTCGATAGCCTGGAAAACCTTGCCGAGACTCCTGATGCCAATCAACAGATCCGTGATCTTGTTCTGCGCCTTGGCATCTATATTGGCCTCGATTTTGAAGAAGGCCGCTGGGGCAAACGAAAAGTTCGCAAACTTCGCCGTGGCGTCATCGCGTTCGGCAAAGACAACCTGCCGATACCAATCCATGGCCGGAATTGCACCGGCCTTGAAACAAATGCTGCTCGTGAAACCAGCAGCAGAAAAAACATTCACTCAGCCCCGGCGTGTTGCCGGGAACCGGCGGCTGAACACGGCTCCAATAGTCGGGGCGACAGGATTTGAACCTGCGACCTCTTGACCCCCAGTCAAGCGCGCTAGCCAGTCTGCGCCACGCCCCGAATTGTCCGAACTCCGCGATGCCCCCTCGCATCGACGTTGCCCGACAGACACACTATGGCAAACCGGTGGCCTTCAGACAACATCGGCCCGCCATCACCGCCACGCACCCGTTTTTCGCCCGACCATGCCGACCTCTGCTGCTACCTTTTCGCACCGGCTCACCGACGCCATCCAGGCCAAGGGTACACCTGCCTGCATCGGCCTTGACCCCAAGGCCTCCGCCCTGCCACCGGCTCTACTTGCTGATACCAATACCGCCGGCACCGCCCCGGGCAACCTGCCGCCAGAAATCCTGGCCCCAATCTTCGCCCAGTTCTGCCGGGAGGTAATCGACGTCGTCGCCCCGCTCGTCCCGATCGTGAAACCGCAACTGGCCTATTTTGAGGCCCTCGGCCTTCCCGGCATGGCCGCACTTGCCGAAACCATCAGCTATGCCCATGAAAAAGGCCTGCTGGTTCTGGCCGATGGCAAGCGGGGCGACATTGGCTCAACAGCCG
>RGBY01000309.1 GCA_009919445.1 Planctomycetia bacterium | reverse complement strand
CCGCCCACTCCAAGGCTGCCCACTTGATGGCCTCGGCTTGTTCGTGATGGGTCGCCGCAAACACAAGGCTGGCGGCAACCATCAGGGGTAAACCAAAAAGCAGCATCGGCACCTGCTCAACTAATAGAGCCAGTGGGAGTATCGCCAGCGAGAGCAGCACGGGGAGCATGACGAGCATTCCTGAAGGTCAAGATGAATTCGGGCCGCGATAAAATTAGCCATCGGCGCCAGTGGCTGGCGAAGGAGTCTCGTCTTCTGCCAGATGCTTTTCCCGCTCTGCTGTCCGCATCGGACCGGCCCAGGCATCGTAAATGATGAGCATGTTGAACATGCCCGCCAGCACCGTGTAAAGCGTACCGAGTTCGAAGAAGCGGCCCAGTTCGTGATGCCACATCGAAAGCTGGTCCGCACGAAACTGCTTGTACGGCGGACGATCCCAAAAGTCATCGGCGACAATATACGGATCGTTCTGAATCAGCCGCTCAGCGTAGCGGCGGGACACCAACTGGCCATCAACCAGGGGCGGGGTCATCCAGCCGGCCCGCCAGAAGGGCTCGCGAGATGGGCCATTGATGGCCATCGACTGGATCACAGCCGGTACGGCCGCCACGCCGACACCGGCCTGACAGACAAACCACCAGCGGGTTTCACCCTGTCGCCATGAGGCGTAGACCACCCGGCCGTTCCCCAGCCAGAGACCAAGCACAAAGGTGGTCAGCACCACTGTCATGAAGAGCACACCCTTGCGGGTTCGCCCCTGATAGAAATGGCCGAGCCCAGGCACCAGCCAGGCCAGCAGGGCGGCCAGTTCAGGCTGTTTGAGATCGATCGCCGCACCATCATCAGGGGAAATGGCGACGATGCGGCGTTGAGTCGGGGACGGCGTTGCCGGCGATGAGCGTTTACCCACTGAAACCTTTCCGGAATGGGAGCATGAGCCTCTATCTTAGCGAACCCGAGCCGAACACCAGTGCCGCCACTCAGCCGGCAGACACGGCCTTCACTCGAAGAGTCGCCGGACCGCCCGCACCCGTGGCCGAGATGGTGCTGGAGGCTGCGGCTGGCCCGCATCGAGTCGGGTGTTGACCGCGTCCGAGACCTCACCTGCTGGCTTCAACACCAGCCAGGCCCGTTCAATTGTTGCCGCATCGACCTCCGCGAGGCCATCACCAGCAGCCGCTGCCAAGGCAAAATGGGCCACCTGGCAGACCAACCGGGGCTGACCACCCGTAAAGCGGGCAAGTGTTGCGACAGCAGCACCAGAGAAGACCGCCGGGTCTCCACCCACCCGCGTGAGCGACTCGGCAAGAAACCGAGCAACATCGGCTTCGTGCCACGGCTCTAGGGGAATGGGTAAGGCCGCCTGGGCACGAAGCCCTGCCGGCAGGTCCGCTGGGCAGGCTGCCGTTCCCACGACCAGTGTCCAAGAAAAGCGGGGCTCGGGACTGCCCACCAGCCGGGCCAGTCCAGCCAAGGCGTCAGCCGGTGCCTGATCAAGGTCATCGATCACCAGCACAGTCGGCCGTTCCATGAGCCGGTTTTCTCGCAGCCGGTTTTCAAGTTTCTGCCAGGACGACACGGGCTCATCCCGGCTGGCCCGATCGAGCGGCAGCCGCTGCAAGCAAAGTTCAAGCCACTCACCCGCCGGAACACCCCGCAGGGAGAGCAGGACAGCCTCAGCCCCCAGGCCGCCGAGCCGGCGAACAGCCATCGTCGCCAAATGGCTTTTGCCCATCCCTTCGTCACCAGTGACGAGGGCAAACCGCTGTCGCTCTGCCAGCAGCCACTCCAGGCGAGCCAGCACCTCTTCTTGCGGCTGACCACAGCAGAAGGTCGCCGGCGAGAGGGTGCCCTCGAAGGGGGTGCCACTGAAGTTCCAGGCGTCGCGTACCATACAAGGGTTGTACGCCTTTTTGGCGTCCACGTCAGGATGAATCACTGCCGGATCTGAGCAGGTTTTTATGAGCCAGCGTTACTTTCTTCCCCAGTCTCCAGCCGGTACCACTGCCTGCCTCGATGGCGACGAGGCCCGTCACGTCGCCCGCGTGATGCGGGCGAGACCCGGCGATCAAATTGCCGTGTTCGACGGAGCGGGACATTCCTGGCCGGCCGTCATCACCAGAATCGAACGGGGACAAATCGATTTGGAACTGGGGCCAATGGCAACCGAGTCCGAACCGCCCTGCCGACTGACGGTGGCCGTGGCCCTGCCAAAAGGCGACCGACAGAAATGGCTGATCGAAAAACTGACTGAACTCGGCGTTGCCAGCCTGGTTCCGCTGACGACTACCCGCTCTGTGGCTCAACCGACTACCGCCGCCAACGAACGACTGCGGCGAGGCGTGATCGAAGCCTGCAAGCAGTGTGGTCGGAGCCGGCTTTTAGAAATCAAAGCCGCCTGCCGGTTCACCGACTGGCTGGCTGAGCCCCACCCAGGAACCCGACTGCTTGCCGATCCGGCAGGCAGTCCTCTGCTGCCCGCCATTCGTCCAGTGCCTCGTGACGTCCTCATCGCAATCGGGCCCGAAGGCGGATTCACTCCGGAAGAAGTCACTGCTGCCGAGCAGGCTGGCTTCACTCGGGTTTCCCTCGGTTCTTCCATTCTGCGCATTGAAACGGCTGCCCTCGCCGTGGCTGCCATCATCGGACAGCACGGGGGCTGATCGCGAGAATACCACTGCAGTTCCGCTCGCTCCCGCTCGCGGCTTACTGGGTCTGTTTTGCGCGGCGATATTTCTGCGTTCCTGTCCGCTCGCTTCCACTCGCGGCTTGCT
>RGBY01000308.1 GCA_009919445.1 Planctomycetia bacterium | reverse complement strand
GGGCACGGCGGCATGGGGCGTGTCTACCGTGGTCGGGATGCCCAGCTAGACCGTGATGTTGCGATCAAATTAATGCATCCGAGCCGGGCCCAAGACGAGGTCTCACGGAAGCGATTTCTCCGCGAAAGCCGAGCAACCGCAGCAATCAACCACCCCCACGTCATCACCATTTTGCAGGTAGGCGAACACGAGGGGCTGCCTTACATCGTCATGCAACATGTTGAAGGCCCTAACCTGTCTGACTACCGCAACCAGTGTGGTGGCCGCGTTGCCCTTGCCGACGCGGTTCGCATTGGCCGTGAACTCGCCGAAGGTCTGGCTGCGGCCCATGAAAACGGGCTCGTTCATCGAGACATCAAGCCAGATAATGTCCTTCTTGAGGGCAGCAAACGGCGGGTTCGCATTATCGACTTTGGCCTGGCACGTGACATTGATGCTGAGGAAGCCCGTCTGACGGCCGACGGAGCCGTTGTCGGCACGCCAGCATACATGTCACCAGAACGAATTGGCGTGGAAGAGGTCGACGCCAAAAGCGACCTCTTCGGTATTGGGGTAATTCTCTACGAAATGATCTCTGGCAGGCTCCCCTTTGAAGGCAAGTCAATGGTTTCGATCCTGGCCGCCATTGCCCAAGGGAAGCCGCCCCACCTACAGACACTTGCTCCTGAAGCCCCAACTGCACTCTGCGACCTGGTGATGCAGTTGCTTGCCAACAATAAGGCTGACCGTCCTGCTGATGCTGCCCAGGTCGCCCAACTGCTGGCTAACATCGAACGACAACTAGGCTAGTTGTCCGAACAACAAGAACGACAACTAGGTTCGTTTTCCGCAGAACCAGCAAGAAAACTGGGCGACCGGCAAGCTCTTTCTATTGTCTATCGGCAGCCACTTGCGTCTGCGGGCACTGCCTTGGCCAGAACACTCAGCCGCCGGCTTCCAACTGTGAATGGACGGCGTCAACCAACACTGCCAAATCACCGTGCCAGTTGATGGTGGCGGCCTGTTGCGTTGCGAGATGCTTGACCTGGGCTGTTCCACCGGCGAACTCATCGCTGCCAATGACCAACGCCAGTCGAAAGCCTTTCTTGCCCGCCCACTTTAGTTGCTGGCCCAACTTTTTCGGCTCCGGAAAAAAGTCAACGGCCATGCCGGCCGCGCGGAGAGCCGCTGCAATACGCAGGTAGTCTGCCACATGGGCATGATCAAAATGGGCCAGAAAGATATCGGCCGGGGTTTCGGCTCCCTCCAACTGGTCACACTCTTCCAGGCCCGCTAGCAGCCGGTCGATTCCAAGCGAGGCCCCAACGCCTGGGAGTTGCTGCTTGGTGTAGAGCCCAGCCAGATTGTCGTAGCGACCTCCAGAACAAATGCTCCCCAGTCCCGGCATCTCATCGAGAAAGCTCTCGAGCACGATGCCGGTGTAGTAATCAAGGCCACGGGCAATGACCGGGTCTATCAGCACGCGTCCGGCCGGCACCCCAGCCGCGGCCAGCCCGGTAAACAGGTTGGCAAGCGCCTTGATTCCAGCCTGTCCGACCTCCGCCGCGCCCACCAGTGGCTCCAGACCAGCCAACACGTCCGTGGCCGTTCCGGATAGCCCTGCCAGCGAGAGCAACCGATCGGCAGTTGCAGCAGGGATGCCATGCCCCGTTAGTTCTCGAGCCACTGCTTCGGCAGGCTGTTTGCCAAGTTTATCGAGGCCGCGGAGGACAACCGTCGTCTGTTCGGTAAGCCCCAGTGTTTGGAGAATTCCCGAAAGAATTCTGCGGTCATTGAGACGGATGGTGAACCGCTCCAGACCGATCGCTTCGAGCAGGTCATGCACCACCAGAACGGTTTCCAGATCGGCCACTGGGCTGGTCGTGCCGATTGTGTCGAAGTCACACTGCATGAACTCGCGATAGCGGCCACGCTGGGTGTTCTCGCCCCGCCAAACAGTCGCCAGATGATACCGTTTGAATGGCGTACCGATCGCACCAATATGCTGGGCAGCAAAGCGGGCAAAGGGCACCGTCAGATCAAACCGCATGCCAACTTGACGGTTCCCATGATCAGTGAACCGATAGAGTTGTTTGTCGGTCTCTTCACTCCCCTTCCCGGTGAGAATCTCGAGATACTCAAGGGCTGGCGTATCAATAGGGGCAAACCCGTATGACCGATAGACCTGCCGGGCAGTCTGGAGAACCTGCTCACGGGCCAGGGCCTGGGCCGGTAGCAGATCGCGAAAACCCTTCAGAGTACGGGGCGTGATCACAGGCGGCATGATTCCTCATTCACAACGCAAGACACGTATTGGCCTTCGCCCCTTCACCCTCGCAGGATCGGCAAAAGCGCCGGCTTTGGGCTTCGAATTGAGCGACGCCGATTCTTCTTCTTTCGACCATCGCCCAACTCGTCACCAGCAGGACCGAGCATTGCCTCCATGTACTCGACCACCTGTTCTGGTGTCTCGAAGTACTGGTCATAGACCCACTCATCCTCATACTCACAGTTGTCGGTCGTGTACTCACGGCAGATGTATGGACGGGTCTCGTAAATTCCACAGCGATTATCTGGCTCAAGGTGCTTGCAGACTGTGTGCACGCAGACGTACCACTCGCCATCTTCGGTGAAAGCAGTGGCATGGTCGTGCAGCAAGAACCAGCGGAGCGACTCAAACTCTTCCCTTGTCGTGGGGGCCTCCAGCGGCAAGGCGAAATAGCGGCAGCACTTTGCCGTGCAATATTCGCAAAGGTTGGCATCAGCCGGCACGTCTTCCCGAGGCGGCTTGCTTCGGCGGCGGATAATCTGCTTGCGTTTGGTCGCGGTCGCCATCACAT
>RGBY01000307.1 GCA_009919445.1 Planctomycetia bacterium | reverse complement strand
GCACACGGTCGTGAAGGTCGTTTTGATGGCGTGCGCAGGGTATATCGCTCTGCCGACAGCCCTTCTTGTCATGCTCGGGAGGCGGGGTCGGATCGATTCGATTGAGGCCCGCAATCAGTCCACTCGACCTCGCGTGTTGCTGCAAGGCGCCGTCCTGTTGCTGATTGCCGGATGGATGTGCTGGTCCGTGGCGGCCGATACGCAACGCTCCGTGGCCTTGGTGGCTATGGTACTGCCCCTGCATGTGGTACTGGCTGCGTGGATCACGCCGCGAATGAAGGTATCCCTGCATGTTGCCTGCCTTTCCGGGGCGCTTTCCCTGCTGCTGGGGTTTTTCCTTCATCCAGAAGTCTGTCGGATATTGATTGCCGCAGTGTTCAAACACAAACCCCTCAAGATGGATGTGGCCGAGCCCCCGTTTGTGGGGCGCGAAGATGCGACGACGGGTAGTGATCTCGACGGTTTCCTCTGCTGGTGAGAGTGGCGGGGGAAGGTGGACATGCAAGCGGCGAGTGGCTCTCTCGTACCACCAGGTGTCGGTGGCAGAAGCGAGTTCACTGGAAGAACCTGCCTGCCTGAGGGGATGTCCATTTACGAACACCTGTCCCAGCGTAAAGACAAGGTTGGGATCGGCATTGGGGTTTCCTCCACGCTCATTCTCGAGCGAACGGAGGTACTCGGGCCTGCCCTCTCGGCCCCAAGGGGTGCTTGAGAGTGGAATCTCAAAGACATTGCCGCCGTCGACGTGGGCGGTGTCGGTAAAGAGTTCTGGGGAGACGGCAGCTGACCAGATGTCATCGGCTTCTTCCTTCCAGGGGCCACTTATAAGGTCTGATCCCTTGATGATGGCCCCGTGTCGGACGACAGACCGAAAAACGATCGGCTTCCCAGCCGAACCGCCGCGGGGAGGGCTCACCCGTTCTCGGTAGGTGCCCGGCCTCACCAGAACGACATCACCCGGCTGGGCCACGTCTGCTGCCTGTTGCACGGTTCGGAATGGATCCTGCTGGCTACCGGAGGCGGCGTCGGTGCCTTTGGGTGAGACATGAAAAGTTTCCGCTCGCCCCAATCTGCATGCGAACAGGCAGAGACTGACAGTGAGTGCAGGCAGCCAAGCACGCCAAGAGGCAGCAAGTCGGTTGGCAAGAAAGGTCATAATTCGTTTTGGTGATGAGAATATTGAAAGAAGAGCATGAGTCATGACAGTTGGCTCATGAGCATCGCTTGCGAAAGCCCAGTAGGAATCCCAGTCCCGTTTCATTTTGCAGCCTTACGACACTATGAAGTACTATAAGGCAAAATCTGGTCGAAAAGGAAAAGCCGCTAGGGTTGGAGCGGTTTCTTGAATGGACCACCGCGACTGGGTGTTGCTGGCACGTTCTACAATTTTCAAACGAGGCTTTGATTTCTCATGCAGACGTCTTCCGAAACAATGTCGGGTCACTCGCCTCCCAGCATGACCAGTGAGCACAAGATGCCACGTTTCTCATGCCGCCTGACCCGTCGCTATTGGCTACAACTTGTGGCGGGTCTGGCTGGCGGCGCTGGGCTCCGGCAATCGCAGGCGGGTGAGAGCCTGCTGAAGGCTGATCTGTGTGTCTACGGGGGGACCGCCAGCGGAGTCATGGCAGCAATGGCGGCGGCTCGCGAGGGGCTTCAGGTTGTTCTGGTTGAGCCCTCTCGTTGGCTGGGTGGAATGACCGGCGGTGGACTTAACAACATTGACTGGGGACGACAGGAGGCGGTGGCTGGAACGACCAGAGGCATCCTCAAAAAAGGCTTCACGGACCCTGAGTATCGCCAGTACTTCACTGACCTTCTGGCAACGCATGCTGTTGCCGTGATCTACGAACACCGGCTGGCGAAGGTTGAGCGTCAGGGGCCGAAACTCATGGCGATCACGCTTGATGAAGCACCACCTGATCAATTGGGCTGCCCGGTCGCGACTGCCAAACGGTCTGCGGCCTGTCGGGTGCAGGCCGAGGTCTTTATCGATTGTTCCTATGAAGGTGACCTACTGGCCCGGTCAGGGGTCAGTTACACCTATGGACGAGAAGCCCGCGAGACCTACGGAGAGTCGCTGGCAGGTGCACAGCCTCCTTTGGCGGTGTACCAGGTTGATCCGTACCGCGTCCGCGGGGATTCTCAAAGCGGCTTGCTCTGGCCTGTACAGGATCTCCCACTCCAAGTTGAGGGCGAGGCAGACCGCCTCACGATGGGGTATGGGTTCCGCTGGAAGTTTTCCAAGGCAGAGGATCGACTGCCGATTGAGCCACCCACTGAATACGATCCTGATCAGTTCGAACTCTACCGTCGCGGTTTTGCGGATGGCGTGGATATGTTTTCAGGCCGACGCATGCGGCGGCTTGGGCATTTCGAGCCAGCGGGAGGAAATCCGCTTCAGATCCCGATGGGTAATCTTTCTCGGGCGCTTTGGGCAGCGACGGCGTTTGGCAGTAACGCCGCCTATCCAGACGGTGATTACGCAACCCGTGCCAAGATCTGGAAAGCTCAGCAGAACTTTGTTCGTGGCCTCATTCACTTCATGCGGGCTGATCCTGTCGTGAGCCCGAAATGGAGGCAGGCAGCTGATGCAGTTGGGCTCACGCCCGGGCTTTTCGATGACACGGCCGGATACCCGCATCAGCTCTATGTGCGGGAAGCACGGCGAATGAAGTCGGCGTACGTGCTGACACAAGCTGATTTAGAGGGCAAGACAGACCCTGAGGATGCTGTAGGCCTGGCCTCATACGGGGTTGATGAATGGCCCTACGCCACATTCGTCCACGAGGGAGGAGTGGCCCTTGCGGGCGGCTTTTA
>RGBY01000306.1 GCA_009919445.1 Planctomycetia bacterium | reverse complement strand
GCAGCCACCGCGTGCAGCCAGCAGCTCGCCGTCGAGCACCGTTCCGTCAGGAAGACCTGCTGCCGCGTTAATGATCTCAGGGAAGGCATCATTCATTCGCTCTTCACCCCGGCTCCAGATGGTGGCAGTATCAGCCCGCCGCACGATCTGTGCCCGCATGCCATCCCACTTCCATTCGGCCAGCCAGTCGGTCACGGGTCCGAGGGCTGCGGCTTCACCATCCAGTGGTGAGGCCAGGAAGAAAGGGTAAGGCCGCAGGCTGTCAGCAGGAGTAGGCTCAGTGGAGAGCAGGGCCTCGAAGTCGGCGGCCGTCTCAATGCTGGCCGCCATCATTCGCTCGGCAATCACGGCCGGCTCGAGGCCTGAGAGTTCGGCCAGGGCTCGCGCCACAAGAGTGCGAGAGACCCCGACCCGGCAGCCACCGGTGAGCAACTTATGCCAGACGATCCGCTCCCGCGGGGATAGCCACCGCCAGGTAGCCTCAACGACTGCCCGCTTGTCGTTGTCAGTGCGTCCCTTGAGGCCATGGATGGTTTCAGCCATGCAGCGGGAAAGGCTGCGAGGAGGCTCTGTCCCAAGTAAGTCAGGGGGCGCCGCTGCTGTGGTGAGCGATGTGTCAGCAGAAGTGGGAAAGGTTTCTGGGAGGATAAGTGCGAGTGTCTCGGCCAGATCACCGACGTGGGCGTAGCACTCTTCGAGCATCCACAGTGGCAAGCCGGAGGCTGCCGCAGCCCATTCACGGAGGAGCTTTGTGGGCACGGCTCGCATCTGTCGGGCACCACAGAGAACAGTAAGGCCGCAGGCAGCATCCTCAGGAGGCACTGAGGCAAAATAGGCTTTGAGAGCCTCCACCTTTTGTGTTGTCCGGGTGGTGCCGTCGAGCTGCCAGTAGAGTTCAGTAAACCGCTTCATCCGGAGGCTGCTCTGGGAGTGGTCGTCGTGGTGCGAGAACTTGCTGCTTCTGCTGTCACGGGTGCGTCGGCATCATCCCCTTCGCCTTCGCCTGCGTCGTCGTCACTGGCGGCATCATCAGGTGGAGCCTCACCAACAAAGCGGGTGGTGAGAACCTCGGCAGCCAGTCCACGCTCGCGAAGCAGCCGAGCTACGACATCGCTGAACCCGTGGGTTACGAGCACGCGGCTGGCCCCTGAAAGCTCGACTGCCTTCATGAGATCGGGGTAGTCAACATGATCGGAAAGTACAAAACCGTGGGCCATGTTGCGGCGACGGCGAACACCGCGGAGTAGCATCCAGCCGGAGGCCATTGCCTCAGTCGTTTCACCAAAGCGGTTCAGCCAGCTCGAACGGGTGGCACTTGGTGGGGCAATCACCAAGCCCCGGCCGCCCCCTACCTTGCGGCTGCGGGGAGGGACACGGTCAGTCGGCGGCAGCCAAACCCCGCTGGCCCGATAGGCCTCAACGAGTTTCATCACGGCGCCGTGGGCATAGATCGGCCCGATTGATGGATCGAGCATGGCTGCCAGTCGCTGGGCTTTTCCAAGGGCATAGGCCAGCAGCACACTGGTGCGGCCAGCAGCAGCATTGGCCCGCCACCATGCGTTGATCTCACCAGCGACCACTGCCGGATCGGGCCAGCGGTAGACCGGCAGGCCGAAGGTGCTCTCGGTGATGAACACGTCGCAGCAAACGGGTTCAAAGGCGTCGCAGGTTGGGTCGGCCTGCAGTTTGTAATCACCCGTCACCACCCAGGTCTCGCCACGATGGGTCACTCGCACCTGAGCAGCGCCAAGCAGATGGCCGGCTGGATGGAGCGACACCTGCACGTCACCCAGCGTGAGTGATTCCCCATAGCGGATGGTGTCAATGGTGGCCGATGCCCCCATGCGGGTTCGCAGCACGTGCTTGCCGGGAGCCGCACAGAGATAGCGGTCGCTGCCTGGCCGGGCGTGGTCGGCATGGGCATGGGTGATCACAGCCCGCGAGACCCGTCGCCACGGATCGATATAGAAGTCACCCGCGGCGCAGTAGAGACCGTTCGGCGTGACAGTAAGCAGGTCGGGCATGATTGCGGCAGCCTCCGAAGAGGAGGTGGCTCACCGCAGGTCGAACGGGCGGTTCTCAGCGATAGGCCGCATTGCCGACCGCCGGGAAGCGGTAGCCACCGAATCCAAAAGGAGCGTAGCGGGGCCAGTCGCCCGGGACGACCCCCGGCTCGGTACCGTACATCTTCCAGGTCGGCGTTCGCGGCACGGTTGGCGGCACGTAATATCGCGGCCGGCCGCTGATTCCGGTCACATACGGGCTGGCGCCCGGCTGGTAGGGGGCCTGCTTTCGTGGCGTCGGGCGGGCCTGCTGGCCGGACTGATTTCGCCGGAAGGGGCCGGCCTCGGCGGTCGCCGTCAGGCAGATTGCCAGGCTCAGGGAGAAGAAGAGCAGGGGTCGCAGTGGCAGGGTCATCGGTCTATCCGTGAGGTGAGAGATCCAGACGACGGTCCATCTGTCGGCAAGGCCGACTCGTCTGTCTTACAAAGGTAGACCCTAAATCGGTGGCGTGCTGGTGAGATGGCCATTGGTTTTACCGAACGTGCTGTTTGTTCAACGCCGTGATAAGCCGACCACTCCACAGAACCGAAGTAACCGGTATGACCAGACGTCCTGCAGACCATAGACGCCCCTAGGAAACCCCCGGCGCAAGTCGGGGGATCGGCTGGTGGATATCCCCGGGCTTGCGCCCGGGGTTTCCTTTCGGGTCGTTTATGAATCGCGAGTGGGCGCATGTGCGGGTTGGTGCTGCCTGTCCGCTCGCTTCCGCTCGCGGCTTGCTTGGGTGTGGGCTACGCGATGGAAGCCCCCGGTGGAAACCGGGGGACAG
>RGBY01000305.1 GCA_009919445.1 Planctomycetia bacterium | reverse complement strand
TTGCCCTGCGATCCCACGCCTTGAATGAGATCACATCGCTGACTGTGCCCGAGAAATCAGCCGCTGGCTCATAGTAGAGACGGCTATCGGCATCAGCCGCGAGCAGGCGTGGATTCGCCTCCGATGCCGTGCCGACATCAAGCCAGGTGCTCCCCCCGTCTTCTGAAAACCAGAGTGCACCACCCTGCAGGTTGACACCCGTGATCGCGATCCCCGGTAGATCGCCGTCGGCATCACTGAAGTTACTGAGCGGCCCGCCACTATCGACCAACGATGAGACCAGTGTGCCGACTACGCCTGCGGGCGCAGTAGCATCTTCGACAATTGAGCCCAGGGTGGGCGATGCTGCGTCATCAAGCACCGGTGCAGCATTAAGCACGCGACGTTCTTCCAATCGCTCAAGCCGCATGCGATGGCGGCGGTGAGCCTGCTGTTGTTGGAGACGACGGGCACGACGAGATGAGGCCATGAGGCACCTTTGAATTGAGGGTCGTCTGCCAGGGGCTTGCCCCCCCCCCAGCAGGTGAGCAGTGTAATGGTTTGGGCAGGGGTTCGGCAAGGAAAGATGCCCCCGGTATATGGACGAAAACACTAGTCTCGTGAGCCATTTATTCGGGTTGGGGGGTGCTTTCAGGGTGCTTGCCGTTGCTATCGCGGCGGTCGGCCGTCGGGATCGGTGTTCTTCCGGCGTTTGGCTGCCTTTGATTCGCGCTCCACTTGTACGCCGGTCGGTTTGGTTTGCGGCCCTCACAGGCTGCTGCGGCAGCCTCGTCACGGTTGGCGTAGTCATAGGCCCGGACCACCGTGGCACGACTCACCCTCAGTTCGCGGGCCAGTCTGTCGAACCCCTCACCGGCCTTGCGGCGGCGGTCAACCTCAACTGCCAGTTGCTTGTATTTGGGGACGTATGGCGTTTCTGGCTGTTTTCGCTTTCTCCGTCTGCCGTCAATCCGCTTTGGGGGTCGCTCACCTGTGTGATGCAGATGCAGGGCATCACGCACAACTTCAGCACCAACGCCAAGTGCCCGCGAGATGAGGCTTATGCTCGAGCCGGCAGCGGTCATGGCAGTGATCTGCGGCAAGAGCAGTTCGTATTTCGGTATTACATTAAGAGAAACCTCAACACCGCGGAGGCTGGCCGGGCCATCAGTGGGAATTGTCCAACGGTCGGCATCTAGGAACTCCCAAAGTCCGACCGTTGGATCATCGTCGCTCGCCGCATTTCTACGGTCGAGTGCGGCCAGGGCGGGAATACCGTTGATCGTGAACCTGGCGACCATCTCCGGTCGTTTCTGCCCGTCGACTTTTTTGGATTCCACAATCACATCACCCACGAGAGCCCGCAGCACCGGCGCAGCGGTGCCGACATCCGAAAGGAGAACATCCCTGAGTCTGCTCAGGGCGACCAAGACATGCTTTTCCTTGACACTTGCCACCCGCGGCCGACGGTTTCGTCGCTGTTCCTCTTTAAGCTGTG
Source organism: Planctomycetia bacterium (assembly GCA_009919445.1). Classification (GTDB taxonomy): domain Bacteria; phylum Planctomycetota; class Planctomycetia; order Pirellulales; family UBA1268; genus UBA1268. The sequence continues at coordinate 1,371 of RGBY01000305.1, read as the reverse complement.
ACCGTTTTGCATCCAGTTGCCGGTTCAACTCTGCAACCTTTTTAAAGATGGTATCGAGCCCACCCGGGTCCTCGACCTTTTCCAGCCGCTCTGTCAGACGATGGAGCTGCCGTTGCCGGCTCGCAATTTCCTCGGCCAGCTTCCTCTCGGTGTTCTGCGGACGCTTGGCTGCTTCGGCCAGCCGGATATTCACGTCGGCCGTCAGGTCGGCAATGAAGCCTTCATCGAAGATCTGAGCCGACACTGCCCTGAGCACCGCCTCGTCAATGATCCGGGCTGACTTGTGCCCCTTATTACGGCACCCGTGGCCACCATGAATCGAGTTGAGGCAGACGAAACTCTTGTACTTGCCGGACGACCGACTCAAAGCCATCGGCTTACCGCAGCCACCACAGATTGGACGGACGAGTACAGTCGGGTAGACATCCTCTCGCCTTCCTGGATCGATCCCATTCCGCTTCAGGTCGGCCGCGTTTTTCCCAAATCGCATGCTACCAAGCTTCAGCTTCGCCTTCACGGCGTCAGCCACCTCATCATCGAGGATTCGCAACCCCGGGCAGTCTCGGACCAGCCACTGGGAGCGGTCATTTTGCACCACGTCGACGTGTCCCGTGTCGCGGTCGCGGATCTGCTTTGTCTTACGGAACACCTCAACGCCCACCAGCCGCTCGCGGGCGTAGAGCCGCCGAATGCGGTTGCTCGACCAGGTTCGCGCACCACCAACGTTGTTGTCGTTGAACACCACGGCAACCGCACCGGGACTGCAGTTTTCGCCAACGATCATCTCCGCCCCTCGCCTGATCCAGTCGGCAGCCTCCGGATCGACCTCTACCCGCTTTTGAATCGTGCCCTTTCGGGTCAGCACTGGCTTGCCCTCATCGGTCATCACATCAACCAGCCGATAACCAAAGCCTGGATGCTGGACAATGCCGCCCCGCTTGAACGTATCGCTCTGCCCGCGGTGCACCTTTGACTTCAGCTGGTCGATAAACACTTCATTGAATGAGCTCATCATCGCCAGCATGATCTTCGACTGCTGGTTGCTGCTATCAAAGCCATCGCTTGCACCGACGAGCCGTACCTGAGTCGCCTCAACCAGTTCCCCCAGCCGGAGCGACTCAAGGGCATTGCGATTCATCCGGCCAAGGTCGTCAATGATGAACCAGGCAACGCCTGTTTCCGCCCGTCGCTCAACCAGCGTCTTGGCTACCGAGTACCCGCGACGACACGCAAGTGTTCCGCTCACAGCGTAATCAGCGCAGACATAGTGCCAGGGGATGAATACCGAATCGCGGCGGGCCCGCTGCAGCACGTTGTTGAGTTGCTGGTCGAGTGACCTGGGATTAGACCCCTCGTCACTGAAACGGATGT
>RGBY01000304.1 GCA_009919445.1 Planctomycetia bacterium | reverse complement strand
AGCGTCGGTGACGACGAGCTTCGTGATGGTGCCAGTGCCGCTGGTGGAATTCGCCCCAAAGACGTCGTACCCGTCGGACGTGATCCTCAGGGAGACCTCGTCGTCGGCTTGATCATCGAAGGAGACCGTCAGCACGGTGCCAGTCAGGTCGACGTCAACCGCCAGCACCTTCTTGGGTTCGAGCTGCTCGAGTTGGCAGCTAAAGCGGCCGGCATCGCGGTCGAGTGCCTCGATGCGAATCGAGTCGCTCAGGCCAAACAAGCCCCGCTGGCTCAGCGGCCGCTGCATGCGGCGACGACGAAGGAACTGGGCGAGACGTGAGAAGCGAAATAGTGATGAAAGCATTTTCGAGACGCGGACTGGATAGACCGCGATCCGTAAGGGTTATGCATCGACAAAAAGGTTCCCCTGCCTCCCAGCAGCAACACCGCCCTTTGGAGCAACAGTAGGGATTAGGCAGAGTATCGGACGAGTAGCTGAAGGCCGCAACTGCAGATCCTGTAATTTCGGAAAACACGACGCTTCGCAGGGGGGCTCCATCCGAGGGGAGGCAGGCGGATCGCCACTTTTTTCGTCATTTCTCGTGCTAAACCGAGAAACCTCCTATCCTCAGGTTTGGGTCAATTCACCCAATCCACTCGATCCTTTTCGTACCACTCATCAAGGCAGGCACGTAGCTGACCGATGCCAGAACGTAGAACTGCCGCTGTTTTTCGCGCACCAACGCCAGGCCTGCCAAAACACAACAGATGAAGTCGAACCGAAACCGCGGGATTCACCTCCGAGGGGAGTTGCTTGAGCAACGGCAGTTGCTGGCGGGCGACGGTTCTTTGCCTGTTCTCAATGCCGTCACCAATCCGCGGATGGACGCGGTCATTTCCAATTTTGCTCCCCCCGTGGCAGGGCAGACCTCCGGCAGTGTGCCAGTAGCAGACCTGCTGACCGAAGCCAACGGCATCGCCCTCACCGGCACCAACCTCGGTTCCGGACGTCTCTTTTATTCAACCGACAACGGCGCAAGCTGGGATGAGGTTGGCCAAGTGTCTCCAACCGCTGCGTTGGTGCTCGCCGCCACCTCCACCACCCGGCTCTTCTTTCTGCCCGGCCCTGAGACGCCACTGGACCTCAGGGATGCCATCACTTTCAAGGCTTGGGGCGGTGGCGATGGTTTTGCAAATGGCCAAGAGAACGTCGATACACTGCTTAGGCCCTCACAAACCGTAGGGCTGGTGAACTCACCAGACGCTGCCGTGGCCACTGCGGTGGCCCCAAACGGGCAGTTTGCGGTATCCGCAGAACGTGGTGGCGGCATCACCATCGTCGATCTAACCAACCCTGGCGATGAACCACTCGCCCGCCTCGCTATTCCCGGTGCCGCTGTCAGCGTTGCCATCTCAGCAGACTCCACCACTGCCTATGTCGCGGCTGACTACGGTGGGTTGCAGATTGTTGACATGTCCACGCCGAGTCAGCCACAACTGACCGCCAGCGTGGCTACCACCGGCTATGCCCTGGGTGTGGCCACTGCCGGCAGCCGCTATCTGTTTGTGGCTGTTTCTGGCGAAGGTCTGGATATCGTCGACCTCCGGGCGGCTTCAGGTCCCGCCTTTGTCAAGAACCTACAACTCGGCGATTATGCTTTGAGCGTCGCGGCATCTGCGACTGGGCGATACGCCTATGTAGGAACAGCTGCCTCTGGACTTGTCATTGCTGACTGCCTCAATGCCTCATCTCCGCAGGTCCTTAAGAGTGTACCCACCGGAGGGTCTGTTGAAGCAGTCGCCGTCCATCCATCAGGACACCATGTGCTAGCGGCATGCAGTCAGGCAGGCCTTCGGGTGATTCAAGTCTCCACGCCCCCGACAGCCACCGTCGTTCGGAGTGTCCAGACAGCGGGCAGAGCGTGGGGCGTCGCTATCGCCGCAAATGGGCAAAAAGGCTATGTGAGCCTCGCCAACACTGGTGGCGTTGAAGTACTCAACCTCACCACACCGTCCCAGGCAGCCATTGTTGGAGCGATCCACGCCACTGGATTCACAACGGGCCTCTCGGTGTCACCTGACGGCAGGTAATGCCGGAAACGTCGCGATCACACCCGACGCAAACTTTGCGTTCGTGACGAGCGATACGAATGGGCTTGTGATTCTTGACATTCGGACTGGCCAGGCAGCAAGTGTTGTCGGGAACGTCGAAACTGGCCGGTCGGCAGTCGACCTGACACTTTCGAGGACAGGGCGTTACGCCTATGTCGCGGATGTGAGAGATGGCTTCGTCATTGTCGATGCAGGCAACCCATCAGCAGCCCGCCGTATCTGGAATTTTTCCTCACCCTCACCTCCCGTCGCAATTCAGTCTTCTTCGAATGGACAATTTGCTGCGATGGCTCACCGAATGGGTGGTTTTGTCATGTATGACATTGCCACAAATCCTGCGCGGCCAGCCGAATGGGGCCGAATCGCCAATCTTTGGTATGTCACTGACCTCGCCATCTCATCTGACGGCAAAACCGTTGCTGTGACAGAGCAGGACGGTGACCTCAAACTCTACGATACGACCAGCTCTGGCAAACCAACCCTCCTCGCAAGCCTCCGCCTCCCCGGCACGGCTCAAGCAGTCGAGTTTGCTCCTGATCGGAAGATCGCTTATGTCGCTGCTGGTGAATCTGGGCTTCACATTGTCGATCTGACCGACTTCGCAGCACCGAAGTTACTCGGAACCTATACGTCGGAGATGGCAATTCATGGCGTTACCGTCTCAGAAGATGGTTCGCAAATCTATGCCTCAACCGAAGAAGGTGTCGCCATTCTTCTCGCCAGGCAGGATGCGTTGCCCGTCCTCGTGGGCATCCT
>RGBY01000303.1 GCA_009919445.1 Planctomycetia bacterium | reverse complement strand
GAGGGTGGCCTGCGGCTGGACGACTCAGCAGAGATGCTCCGGAATGTCTGCACCTGGGTTCGCTGCCGTGAGGCGATTGTGGCCGTTGGGGCACAGGACCTTGCCCAGGATGTCCTTCGCAAGTTTGATCTTGCTGTGGCCTTTGCTGTACGGCTGCTGGGAAACAATGCTCGCCCAATCATTGAAATTGGCCCGGGTCCACGCTGCGGTGTTGATCCGCTGGTGCGGGCTGCCTCACAGGGACGGAAAAAACTTGCAGCAACCATGCTCGCCATGACTGAAGGCCGCGAAACCAGTGGCCGGCATCGCTGGTCAGAGAAGGGGCTGCTCAGCGGTTCACTGTTTGATGAGCAGGCCGGCGTTGCGGTGCTCCGCAGTGGCTGGAAACGAGGAGCGGTGCGGGTGCTGGTCTCGTTTCAGTCAGAGGTGCCGCATCTGGAAATTCAGGCGGGCACCAGCAGCGTGGTGGCCGGGCCGTGGGAGCTGGCACTTGAGCGTGGTGGTGAGCCGCTCTCGCTGACAAGTAGTTGGAGTCGAAGCTGGTGGGAGGCTGACGACGACGCTGTCTATTTTGAGATCTCTGCTGACGTTGCAGGTGGATGGCGAATCGATCGGTCAGTCTTGTTGCTGCGAGAAGAGCAGGTCGTGCTACTGGGCGATGCCCTGGTGCGACCTGACGCTGGCTACAAAGACCAGCCTCAGGAACTGGCTTCTCCACTGACACTTCAGTCAACCTTTATGGTGCCAGCCACGCTCGCACTCGAGCCCTGTGCCGAGACGCGTGAGGTTTATGGCGTTGATCTCAAGCCGCGAATGCTGGCCCTGCCGTTGGGGCTTGGTGAATGGCGGCAGCGAGATGATCAGGGCAGCCTCGAGTCGACAGGCCAGCATCTTGCCTTGCGGCAGACTGCTCAGGTGAGTCGGCTCTATGCACCGCTGTGGATTGATCTCAATGCCCGGCGGCTGAAGCGGCTGAGAGAACGGCCAGCCGAAGAGCAGGTGACCTGGCGGCAGCTGACTGTGGCTGACACCCGGGAGATCCTCTCAGCCGATCAGGCCGCTGGATTCAGGGTGCAGGCAGGGCTTAAACAGTGGCTTGTCTACCGGTCGCTTGATGAGGCCCGCAACCGTTCCGTGTTGGGCTGTAATCTGTCCTGTGAGTTCCTGGCGGGCCGGTTGCTAGAAGATGGTGAAGTTGATCGGGCGATCGAAGTGACCTGCGACTGAGGGAACCAAGCAGCGTGGGGCTGATAACGAATGAATCTGCTGGTGCAGGTGATCAGCAGTTGCCTGAGCACGATCGAGCGCGTTGTCGGGAAAACTGGCTGGCCGTGCAGGCCCGGGTGAAGAAGGCCTGCCAGCTGGCTGGCCGTACCCCCGAGTCGGTGCGAATTGTTGGCGTCACCAAGTATGTTGGGCTTCCCGCGACAACAGCCCTTGTCGAGGCTGGTTGCACCGATCTTGGCGAGAGTCGCCCGCAGGCGCTTTGGGAAAAAGCAGCCGCCTTTGAAGAGGCTGGACTGGCGGTCAGGTGGCATCTGATTGGCCACTTGCAGAGGAATAAAGTTGCCCGCACCCTTACCTGCCGGCCGCTGGTGCAAACGCTTGATAGCGAGCGGCTGGCCCGGGCGGTTGACCGCGAAGCCCAGGCAAGCGGACATCCCTGCGAGGTGCTGGTGGAGGTCAACCTTTCGAAAGACGCCAGCCGCAGTGGAGTTGCCGTGACAGAGGTCGACGCACTCGTGAAGAGCGTGCTGGCACTTCCTGGCCTGCGGCTGCGTGGCCTGATGGGCATGGCCAGTCATCCAGAGGCTGGCATTGATCCCCGGCAGGAATTTTCCCGGTTGCGGGTGCTGCGGGATGAATTGGCCGAGCGGTTTCCGCAGGCGGGAGGGCTTACCGAGTTATCGATGGGAATGAGTGGGGACTTTGAGGCGGCAATTCTCGAGGGCAGCACAATCATCCGGATTGGGTCAGCCCTGTTTGAGGGCCTGCGTTGAAAAGCAGAAGGCCAAATGGCCCCGCTGCACATCGAGGTGTTTGTCGTCTCATCAAGATCACCACGGCGAGCGGTGGCTATCGATTGGGGCTGCTAGTGAGTGGAGGTAGCATGCCCAAGGCATGCCTCGAAGATGGTCTGCGGGTGGTCCGAGGTCGAGCCGCCGCCGGTCATTTCACCGTTGGTCCAGGTCATGAAGTTTTAGCACTCAAAGCAAATGAGATGATCGGTCGTGGTTCCTTTTGCGGCGATGCGGATCGCATGACGGGGCCTGTAGCAGTCAATCGGGGTGATCGGGTTGCGACGGGCCTCCTCTTCCCCTTCCTCGAATGCCCTGAAAATCTTCGCTCGGTCGTGGGGCGTTGCTATCTGGACTGACTGGAGAATTTTCCAGCCGTGGAGAAGCTTCGCCTCTGCCGGGCTGGTCTCTCCTGGGTATCCATCACCGTTAAGGCGAAAGAGCACGAACTCACCGTTACTGAAACGGGAAAGGCTGAGAGCAGCAGTGGGCGTATTGTCGGTGGTGTCGGTGCAGCCGACGATGAAGAGGAGACACAGCGAAAGCACGGCGATTCGAAGCATGTCAAAGACTCCTACAGTATCGTCTTATTGGAACACTGGTCACGGCAGAAGTACCGGCGATCGCCACTACGAGCGCGGTCCTATCAGCATGCGGCCTCAACCTCGAGTCGGGCTCACAAACGACGGCGGACGGTCGCTTTCGTTTCGTGTAGCCCACCTCGCCGCGCTCTCAGCAAAGTGCGGAGTTTCTTCCTCGCAGTGGGCATCTGCCCAGAACTGAAGGCAGATGAAAAGACTGGCCATTCTGTAGAGCAGATTGAGGCGACTCC
>RGBY01000302.1 GCA_009919445.1 Planctomycetia bacterium | reverse complement strand
TGGTGGCGGTGTTGGTGGCTTTAGCGACTGGTTGCTGGTGCGGGCTTCAGACAGCGACTCGATGGAAGGGCTGCCATTGGGCAGCTATGTGCGGGTCGCTGAGGGCGAGTCCAGGGGCGGAAAACTCTTCCGCATCAGTTATGAAACCAGCCCGGCCGGGTTGGTAGAGCGGACACAAAACAGCCAGCTTGTCCTGTCCCCATCGTTTCTGGGGGCATCTCGCGTCAGTGTCAATCAACCCGTTACCGGGGTCGGGATCAGCGCAAATGCCCGGGTGACCGACATTGATGCTGAAAATGGTGTCGTGACTCTCGGGCTTGGGAACAGCGTGGCAGTCGAAGGATTTGTTGGGAACACCATTACGCTTTCTTCTCGTTACGCAGGACTTGCCCAGCAGATTGTGGCTGCAATTGATGTGCTCCGCACAGTGTTGATCTCCGGGCCGGGAATTCCCGTTGGCACCACGGTGGACGACATTCAAACCATTACCGGTGGTGGACAGCCTCCTGTCGTCACCTACCAACTGACCCTGTCCGAACCGGTGGCGACTCAGGTTGAGGATTTCTACGGAGTGCAGGTGGCCAATCCGATTCTGGATGAGGGCATTGTTGTCGGCTTCTCGCAAACATCTTCCGACGGCCGGACCCTCAACCCGGCGGCCCGCACGCACCTGGCAGCGGCAGAGGTTGTCGGTTCCACGCCGAACTCAATTGTACTCAATGAGAATTTTACCGCCTGGGCCTCACTCTATGCGGGACAGCCGGTCTATGGTGACGGGATCGGGCCAGGAGCGGTGATCACTTCTTTCAACCCAATTAGTCGTGAGGTCACGCTGACTCCCGATGCGGTTGCCTCAAGCCAGCAGTCTTTGGCTGATGTGGCGACGCTCAGCCGCTCGAATATCGGGCTGTGGACGGCTGTTGATGCGGCGATGACCTACCAGAGCGGACGGCCCGCCGCCGAGAATTTTCTGATTGATCTGCGGCTGCAGCTCTTGCAGACGCAGGCGCAGCAACTGGTCATCAAGACCCAGCAGCAACTGGGTACGTTCGTCCTCGTTGACGCGGCTGACGACGTAACCCAGTACGTTTTCGAGACCGTTGCGGTTGATGAGGTGGCCGGCCGTGTGCTGGTGAAGCCGGCAGTGAGGCCCGCAGCTGATTCAGTCTGGACCGATAACAACTGGGAGGAGTGGACGCCTCCAGCCAACGAGAACGATCCCTGGCCGCTGGCGTTGGGCAAGGTTGTGACCATCGACTTTGAGAGCGATGGTCCATCAGCTACTGATATCCAAAGCGCGATCCTGTCGGCTCCGGGTAACCCCGATGACTACGATGTGATTCAGGTGCAGGTGGCTCTCGGAGATGACGTCGACGGCTGGTATCACGCGGAGGTCGCTGGCACCGGGCTGCGGGCCGGTCAGGCGGGCAGGAATCCGACGGTGCTGGCGGTGTTACCGACGGTCTCGACCGATCCTTCGAAGGCTGCTTACTATGTGGTGGTGCCGGCCGGCTCGGTGCTCGATCCTGTTTCTGCAGCCGAAAATCTCGTTGGGGCAAACCTGACAATCGGGAGCACAACTATTGGGGAAACCTCAGTGCTGGCGCCGGTAACGGCGGTGGCGGCCAATCGGGGTGTTTTCGATGACCAGCCGTCCGACTGGCCCGACGTCAATGGCGATTCTCAACCCGATTTTGTGTATGACATCGTGCGGTTTGATCCGGCGTCGATCAGCTCGATTATCGGTGATCTCCGAATCGGCTCCGAAGCCTCTGGCAACCTCTTGGTGGCTGAGGGGGCCGAGGTGGTTGGGGTGGATCACGAGAACAGTCTGATTGCACTGTCCAGAGGAGCGGTCAGTAGCCCGCTACTGCTCAGAAACCTCTTCCTGAGGTATGGCCTATCGACCTTTGAGATTGGTGTTGTCGAGTCGGTGAGTACGTTTGCCGAACAGGCCTCTCAGCGCGAGGGCAGCTTCGGCGGGGACCGGGTGATTCTTGATGAGCGGTTTAACGCCTGGTACTCGCTCGAAATCGGTCAGTCGGTCAGGTTCCGGCAGGGGGACCAGACCGAATCAGAAGACGCCGTCATCATCGGCATCGATTCTGCGAACCGCTTGGTCGCAGTCGCAAAGACAGCTACAGATTATTCCTCACCCAACACGGATGTCGATCCGGCAAACGGCCTGCAGCTAACTGATCAGAGCACCGCAACGGTGGTTCGGGCGAGTGACAACGCGTGGCCGACGGGTCTCGATGGATTCGATAACTATATCCAGCTTGCACAGAACTTTTATTCGTATGATCAGTTGCGGGTTGGTCAGAAGGTCACGGGGAGTGGAATTGCCGCAGGCGCCCAGATCACTGCAATCGAGCCGAGCCTCCGCCTGATCGGCCTCAGCAACGGTGCCGTCCAAAATTCGGTGCTGGTTGAGAGCAGCGGGGTCACGTTTGAAGCTGTGTCGAGTGTTAATTTTGGCATGGTCGATGGGCTCGGGACAGGTCGAGCCAGCTTCTTCGCGCCACCATTTGGACAGGGACGAATCCTCGTTGATCTTCCCTTGGTCGCAGTTGGAGCCTTTACCGCGGCGGGTGCCGACACAGACACTTCGACGGTCGAATTCGATGTGCAGCCGACCTTTCAGGACTGGAGCGAGGTTGTGCTGAATCAACGGGTGAACGTTGTTGGTGTCGGGGTTGGCACGATCACCGGCATTGATGCCGGGAACGGTGTTATTTCGATAGAACTGGTTCCCAAGGTATTCGCCAGAGTGGCAGTTGGATCAGCCTACACGCTTGAGTTTGTTGCGCCGGCCGATCAGGACGCGGTGCGGTCAAACATTGGCACCGATTAT
>RGBY01000301.1 GCA_009919445.1 Planctomycetia bacterium | reverse complement strand
AGTGGCTGGGATATGAAGCAGTTCATCAAGCTGCTGGTCAGTAGCCGTGTCTATCGGCAGGCTGCAACTGTTTCGGCTGCGGCGTTTGAGCGTGATCCTGAAAATCGGCTGTACGCTCGGGCGTCACGAATTCGGCTGCCGGCAGAGATTGTGCGGGATACGGCGCTGGCTGCTTCTGGTTTGCTGGTGACCACGGTCGGTGGCCCGAGTGTCCGGCCCTGGATGCCGGATGGCGTCTGGGATGAAACAAGCAAGTATGGCAACCTGCGGGGCTACAAGCCGACGACTGGCCCGGGGCGTTACCGCCGCAGCATGTACACCATCTGGAAGCGGACAGCGGCACCGCCGACTATGCTGCTGTTTGATGCACCAAATCGCGAGACCTGCACGGTGCGGCGATCGCGAACGAATACCCCACTGCAGGCGTTGGCGCTGCTCAATGAGGTCACGTTCATCGAGGCTGCCCACGGCTTGGCGAAGCAGATGCTCGCTGCTGGGGGAGAGACGCCGGCAGATCGGATTGCCCACGCCTTTCGCGTGTCACTCGGCCGAGCCCCGACCGCCATCGAAAGCCAGACGCTACTGGCTGGTCTGGCCAGCGATCTTGCGGCCTATCAGGCCGCCCCAGAGGCGGCCAAGGCGCTTGCCGACGTTGGCATTGTGAAACAGCCAGAGGGAGTGGCTCTGCCCGAGTATGCCGCCTACACGCTTGCGGCCAATGTGATTCTGAACCTCGACCAATTCGTGATGCGGGAGTAGCCATGCACCAGAGCCAGCAGATTGTTTCGCGGCAGGATGCCCTCAACCGTCGTGTCTTTTTGGGAGGGGCCGGCGGCGGCCTGGGGTTTGCGGCACTGGCGTCATTGATGCAGCCGCAGGCTGGGATGGCAGAGGCACCTGCAGTGGGGCCGGTCTTCCCGAATTTTCCGCCTAAGGCCAAGCGGATCATCTACCTGTTTCAGTCAGGGGCGCCATCGCAGATGGATCTTTTCGATCCCAAACCGCAGATGGAAAAGCATCGTGGAGAGGATCTGCCCGACTCCATTCGTCAGGGGCAGCGGCTGACAACGATGACTAGTGGCCAGAAAAATTTTCCGGTTGCCCCATCAATGTTTTCGTTTGCTCAGCATGGCGAGAGTGGCATGTGGTTTAGTGACCTGGTTCCCAACATGGCTCGCCACGCCGATCGCTGGTGCATGGTCCGTTCGATGTTTACCGAACAGATCAACCATGACCCGGCCATTACCTTTTTTCAGACAGGCCATCAGTTGGCCGGTCGTCCCAGTATTGGTGCCTGGCTGAGTTACGGACTGGGAAGCGAGAATGCCAATCTGCCGTCGTATATTGTGCTGACCAGTTTTGGGTCTGGTCGTCCTGATGATCAGCCCTTGTACGACCGACTGTGGGGGGCAGGCTTTCTGCCGAATGAGCATCAGGGTGTGCGATTTCGCAACACGGGCGACCCCGTGCTTTATCTGGCTGATCCACCCGGTGTCGATCGGTCTATCAGGCGGGCGACCCTTGACCGGATCGCCGCGATCAACGCATCGCGAAGTGCAGCCATTGGCGACCCTGACATCGCAGCCCGCACCGGCCAGTACGAGATGGCGTTTCGGATGCAGGCAAGTGTCCCGGAAATCGTTGATTTTTCAGACGAACCCAAGCATGTACTTGAGTCGTATGGGCCTGATGTACACCGTCATGGCAGTTATGCCTTCAACTGCCTGCTGGCCCGACGGCTCTCGGAGCGAGGGGTTCGCTTTGTGCAATGTTTCCACATGGGCTGGGACCATCACGGCGGCTTACCAAGAGCCATCAAGGGCCAGGTGAAGGACACTGATCAGGCCACCGGGGCGCTGCTTGATGATCTGGATCAACGCGGGCTGCTTGATGAGACCTTGATTGTCTGGGGGGGCGAGTTTGGCCGCACGATCTACTCGCAGGGTAAACTTGCTGGCTGGTGCCGGCGTGCAGGGCGGCCTGACCTGGGGGGCGACTGACGACTATTGCTACAACATCGTCACGCCCGAGCAGAAGGTGCATGTGCATGACCTCAATGCGACGATCCTGCACCTGATGGGCATCGACCACCTCCGGCTGACCTATCCATATCAGGGCCGCGATTTTCGGCTCACTGACGTGCACGGTGAAGTGGTCCACGGCATTTTGAGTTGACGCGGCGGTTGGGAGTGCTGAGCGGTTTGGTTGTGCTTACTGTGCCGTGCGTGCTGCCTGTCCGCTTGCTTCCGCTCGCGGCTTGCTGGGCGCGTATGGTATGGCTTCGCCACAGAAAACCCCCGGCGCAAGCCGGGGGATCGGCAGTACGAACTGACGTGGCGGGTGACACACTCGCCAGCCGACACGCTTACTTTGAACGCCGGCGTCTTTTCTTTGGTTTCTTGGCGGGTGTGGCCGCTTCCGTGGGCTCCGCTCCCGGTTCTGGCTGCTGAGAGACAATGATCACGTTGTCTCCCAGGTTCATCTCTTCCGGTTCTTCAATCGGCTTGCCCGACTCGTCGAGTTTGACATCGGCTTCGGCCGTCTTCTTCTTGGCGATCAGCAACAGTTCTTCGTAGATCTTGTCGCGGTTGCCGCCATTGATGGTTGCCACGGCCGAGGCGACCTCGCCGAGATATCGCAGGAAGATCGTCCGCCGCTGACCCTCCTGAGCCACCCGCAGCCGTCGCCGAAGGTACATGCCGAGTTTGCGGCCGACCGCCTGGAGGGCCAGACGGATCTCTTTCTGGATTTCTGGATACGAGGCGATGGCCTCTTTCGACTCGCTTGTGAAGGGGACCCAGACGCTCGCCATGTGCACCATTACCGTCACCGGCCCACTCGGCAGGCTACCCCGTGA
>RGBY01000031.1 GCA_009919445.1 Planctomycetia bacterium | reverse complement strand
CTACAGCCCATGCTGTTTCCACAGTTGTGGCAGAGGTAGCAGTTGCCGTTACGGACCGTAATCGAACCGCAGTTGTCACAGGCAGGTGCGTCAATCTGGAACTTCGCAAACTGACTCTGGCGGTCGCTGGCACTCGCGTCCGGGACCTCTGCCATTTTCAGCCCGGCCCGTTCCAGCAGGGCGGCCGTGCCCTCAACGGTGTGCTGTTTCGGTGCCGAAAGCGTGGCGGCTCGGGCCGTGGTGGTTCTGCCGTTCTTGCCAGCCGGATGCCGGCCTCGGCTCCCGGTCAGTTCACCGTTGGCTGTGTGCTTTCCGTTGGTGGCTTCCTGCCCGCTAGCCAGCCCGCTCGCCTTCGTGGCGGCGGGCTTGGACTCACTCTCTCCGTCCTCCCCGGCGGCGGCCTCCCCGCCGCCGCTGGTGGCCCCACCAGGTCGATTGGCCTCACGATAGCCAGGCAGGAATTCCGTGCCCATCCAGCGGAAGATGTAGTCAACTAAGCTCTTGGCCACCGGGATGTCAGGATTCTTGGTGTAGCCCCACGGTTCAAACCGGGTGTGGGAGAATTTCTTGGTGTAGACCTCCAGCGGCACACCATACTGCAGGCTCATGGAGACGGCTGTGCCAAAGGAGTCCATCAGGCCACCAATGGTGCTCCCCTCTTTTGCCATCGTGATGAAGAGTTCACCGGGACGACCATCGTCGTAGAGGCCAACGGTGATATAGCCCTCGTGACCACCCACATTGAACTTATGGGTGACACTACGGCGGGTGTCAGGCAGTCGTTCCCGTCGGGGAGCGGCAACCGCCTTGCCAGCCTTTTTGTCCTCTTCCGTGCTCGTCGAGAGCGGCTGGCTTTCCTTGGAGCCGTCACGGTAGATCGCGATGGCCTTCAGTCCAAGCCGCCAGCCTTCCTGATAGGCACCGGCGATATCCTCGGGGGTGGTTTCCCGTGGCATGTTGACCGTCTTGGAAATTGCCCCCGAGATAAACGGCTGGGCGGCGGCCATCATCGTGACATGGGCCCGCCAGGCAATCGAGCGTTTGCCAAGCCGTGGCTTAAAGGCACAGTCAAAGACGTGCAGATGCTCTTCTTTGAGTTCAGGGCAGCCTTCAATCGTGTCGTTTTTGTCGACATAGGCCAGCACGTTTTCAACCGTCGGTTCGTCATAGCCGAGTTTTCGCAGGGCGAGTGGCACGGTCTGGTTGACGATTTTGAGCATGCCGCCACCAGCTAGCTGCTTGTATTTCACCAGGGCAATATCAGGCTCAATGCCAGTGGTGTCGCAGTCCATCAGGAAGCTGATGGTGCCTGTGGGGGCAAGGACGGTTGCCTGAGCATTGCGAAAGCCATGTTGCCGTCCAGACGCGAGGACCTCATCCCAGATCTGCCGAGCTGCTGCTGTAAGCGGCTCGGGGCAGGTCGGGTCAATCTGCTCGACTGCGTCGCGGTGCATCTGCATGACCCGCAGCATCGGCTCCCGGTTGGCGGCAAAGCCTTCAAACGGACCGACGGCACCAGCCAGTTCGGCACTGGTGCGATTGGCGGACCCGTGCAGGATGGCGGTGAGGGCACCGCAGACGCCACGGCCGGCATCCGAATCGTAGGCCAGACCGTCGGCCATCAGCAGGCTGCCGAGGTTGGAGTAGCCCAGACCCAGTGGGCGGTAGAGGTGGCTGTTGCGGGCGATGCGTGCCGTCGGATAGCTGGCATGGTCGACGAGGATTTCTTGGGCGACGAAGAACACGCGACAGGCCGCGGCGAACCGCTCGACGTCGAAGCCGCCGTCGGGCCGGCGAAACTTCATCAAGTTGATGCTCGCCAGGTTGCAGGCGGTGTCATCGAGGAACATGTATTCCGAGCAGGGGTTGCTGGCATTGATGCGGCCGGAATTGGGGCAGGTGTGCCAGCGATTGATGGTCGTGTCGTATTGCAGGCCGGGGTCACCACATTGCCAGGCACACTCAGAAATGCGATCCATGACTTCGCGAGCTTTGTAGCTGGGACCAGCCTTGGATGAGTCGGTCACCCACCGGGTGGTCCAGGTGTCATCCCGGTCGACAGCTTCCATGAATTCGTCAGAGACCCGCACCGAAAGGTTGGCATTCTGGAAGAGGATTGAGCTGTAGGCCTCGCCATTGAAATTGGCGTCATAGCCACCCTTTTCAATGAGCACCCGCGCCTTCTTCTCTTCCTTTGTTTTGCATTCGATGAAGTCCATGATGTCGGGATGGAAGACCTTCAGCGACTGCATCTTGGCGGCCCGGCGGGTCTTGCCACCGCTTTTGACCACGGCGGCGATCTGGTCGTAGACCCGCATGAAAGAGAGTGGGCCAGAGGGCTTGCCGCCTCCAGAAAGTTTTTCTTTCTCACTGCGGAGCGTTGACAGATCGGTGCCGGTACCTGAGCCGAACTTGAAGAGCATCGCCTCGCTGCGAGCCAGGTCCATGATGTCTTCCATGTTGTCCTGCACGCTCTGGATGAAGCAGGCACTTCCCTGAGGGTATTCGTAGGGGTTTTCAGGCTGGACAACGTCACGCCGGGCCTCATCCCAACGCCAGTTGCAGGGGGCACCCTTGACACCGTATTGGTGATAGAGGCCAACGTTGAACCAGACCGGCGAATTGAATGCTCCGTGCTGGTGGACGCAGAGCCAGGCCAGATCGCGATAGAAGTTCTCGCCGTCCTGAGCAGACTTGAAATAGCCATCAGCGATGCCCCAGTCGGCAATGGTGCGGGCTACACGATGAACCAGCTGCTTGACTGAGTGCTCCCGTTCGGGCGTGTGAATCTCGCCGTAGAAATACTTGCTCACGACGACATTGGTGGCCAGCTGGCTCCAGGCAGCCGGAATTTCACAGGCAGGCTGCTCGAAGAGCACCTGGCCATTCTCACCTTTGATTGCTGCGGTACGGAGTTCCCATTCGGTGGTGTCGAACGGACTGTCTGCCTCAACTGGGCAAAAAGTGGGTTCAATTTCGAGTCCTGCCCTGTTGGGGGTCGCCTGTGAACCGCTGCTCCCCAGGGAAGGGGTGGTTTGGGAGGCGGACGAAGCAACATGGGTCGAGGAATCGAATTGGGTCATGGACAAAACTCCTTAGGAAATAGGCGTCCCTCATGGATGCCTAACAAAGTGTACTCGTGTATAGTCGTGTAGCAAGCGGTATCGGATGGTTCGGGCCTCGAGGGTGAGTCATTCACCCCGGTTTATTCCCCAACAAGACGCGAACGACGAAAGGCAGCTCCATCTGCATGCTATCGCAAGATATAGTGGTTTGTACCGCTTTGACCACTCCATATGGCCGGGGCGTGATCGTAGCGACGTGGCATCTGGCGTCAAGCAAAATTTTTTTTGTGGGGAGAAGAGGCGAAAAAACGGTTTTGAAAGCATCGGCGGCTGTGGTGGACGACCTGTTAGCGTGATAGCAAAGACCACTCCAAAGAGGGGTTTTTGAGTTCTGGCTGACTGGTTGGTGGACGCATGTGGGAGGACGTTGACTGTGGCGACTCCTGCGGTGGCGGCTACCAGCCACCCTTTCAGGGTTCGGATCGGTGATAATGGTCGCAGAGGATCGCTCGTGCCTGGGAAGGACCCAGAACTTTTCCCCTTCGTTTTGGTTGGAGCTTTGCCATGAACACGCTCAATACACTGAACCATCGTCACCCCTTGGCTGGGATTCGTCTGCTTTCTTTCGTAGGCGATGCTTACGAAGACCTCGAACTCTGGTATCCCAAACTGCGGATCGAGGAGGCGGGAGGACATGTCACCATCGCGGGCGTTATGCAGGGCAGAACCTATGCGGGGAAGCACGGCTACCCCTGCACCAGTGATGCCACCATTGGCGATATGGAAGCAGATGATTTTCATGGGGTCATTATTCCGGGTGGATGGATGCCAGACTCCCTTCGGCGTGATGAAAAAGTGCTTGATCTGGTCCGGACCTTTGCTGCCCATGGCAAACTGGTGGCGGCAATCTGCCACGGTGGATGGATTCCCATTTCTGCCGGTGTCTACCGGGGCGTCCGGGTCACCGGCAGT
This sequence comes from Planctomycetia bacterium, assembly GCA_009919445.1. Classification (GTDB taxonomy): domain Bacteria; phylum Planctomycetota; class Planctomycetia; order Pirellulales; family UBA1268; genus UBA1268. The sequence continues at coordinate 11,440 of RGBY01000031.1, read as the reverse complement.
CCGGGCATCAAGGACGACTTGATGAATGCTGGAGCGATCTGGGAAGACACACCAGTGGTGGTTGATCGTCACTTTGTCTCCAGCCGTAAGCCAGCCGATCTGCCTGCCTTCATGGTGGCCATCATCGACGTGTTAGCCCCGGTGGCTGTGGTGTAGGCTGGCGACGCAATCCAGTGGGAATGGCAAGCAAGGAGACAGGCGGCGTGAGTCCCAATCAGCCGATCACGGCCAGTGACATCGAGGCCCGCATTCGTGCGGCTGGCCTGCGGTGTACCCGGGCGCGGGTGGCCGTGCTGGGACGTTTACTTCAATCGCCGGGGCCAGTCAGTCATGCTGAGATGGCCGAGCTTCTCGCTGATGAGGGCTTTGATCGAGCGACGATCTATCGCAATCTCACCGAATTGACCGAGGCTGGAATGGCGACCCGCGTTGACGTCGGTGACCATGTCTGGCGCTTTGAGCTCAATCGGCATCACGCGAGTGGTGGGCATGGTGACGATCACCCTCATTTTGTCTGCACCAGCTGTGGTGAGGTCTCGTGCCTTGAGGAAGTGAGTGTGGCCCTGACACCGAAACCCGGAACTGACCAATCGGGTCGACTGGCTGCGGGGGTTCGAGCGGTTACCGAGGTGGTGTTAAAGGGCCAATGCGAAAACTGCGGCGACGAATAGGCGGCTCTTCCAGGAGTGGTCAGCCCGCTGCCTGGTGGCTGGGCTGGCTGTTGGGGGCAGCCGTGCTGGTGCCGCTGGTTGGCTGCCAAAACCGGCAGAGCCCCTTTTTTGGCACCGTCGTGCCTCGGCATGGTCCTGATGAACTCTGGATCAACAACTCAACTGAGCCAGAATGGCTCGATCCCAGTCGTTGTTCGGACAGCACTGGTGGTGAGATCATCTGGAATACCTTCGAAGGGCTGGTGCAGGCCCATCCGGAAACACTGGCCCCCATGCCCGCCCTAGCGAGGTCATGGGATGTTTCTGAAGACGGACGTCGCTACACCTTTCATCTGCGACCCTCGCAATGGTCAGACGGCCGGCCGCTGACGGCAGATGACTTTGTCTTTTCGTTTCGGCGGCTCGTTGATCCACGCACTGCCAGCAAATACGCCAGCAACGGCTTTGTCTTTGCTGGTGGTGCCGCCATTGGCCGTGGTGAAGCCAGCCCCGAGACACTTGGCGTTCGGGCGGTCGATGACCTCACGTTGGAGGTGGAACTGGTCGACCCCCTGCCCTACTTCTTGAACTTTCTCAGCTTTTATTCCTTCATGCCCATTCCGCGGCACCTGCTTGAAGACCTTGAGCGTCGTGGGATCGACCCTGACCTTTGGACGAGGCCCGAGCATGTGGTTTCCAATGGCCCATTTTTGATGAAGGAGTGGTGGTTCCGGCAGCGGATGGTCTTTGAGAAAAATCCCCGGTACTGGGATGCGTCCTCTGTCCGGCTCAATCGCGTGCGGGTGGCGATGGTGGAAAGTTCGACCACCGCCTTGAACATGTACGCCACTGGAGAGTTCGACTGGCCGGGGGGCAGTACCTCACTGCCAGCGGAATTCATGGACCATTTGTCTGGGTATCACGACTTCCATCAGCACCCCTTTCTGGCTGTCTACTTCTATTGGGTCAACACGAAAGAGCCTCCACTCGATAACCCTTTGGTCAGGCGGGCGCTGTCGCTTGCTGTTGATCGCGAGGCACTCGTCAGGCATGTGACCCGTGGAGGGCAGATTGCCTCGGCCGATCTTGTTCCCGATGGATTGGCTGGCTATCGCGGCTTGGGGCAGTCGGTCTTTGACCCCGATGCCGCCCGCCGGCTCCTGGCTGAGGCGGGTTATGCAGGGGGTGCCGGTCTTCCTCCGGTGAGCCTGTCATTCAATACCTCTGAGGGCCATAAGCAGGTCGCGGAGGCGCTGCAGGCGATGTGGCAGCAGGAACTCGGAATCACCGTTGAACTGAAAAACCAAGAGTGGAAGGTCTTTTTGGCCAACGCGGAGCAGATGAACTTCCAACTCTGTCGGATGGGCTGGGTCGGAGACTATGCCGATCCCTATACCTTCCTCGAATTGCTGACCAGCGACTGTGGCAACAATCATTCCAACTGGTCGAGTCCGGCCTATGATCAGCTGCTGGAGGAGGCCAATCGTCAGAGCGAACCTGAAAAACGGTTAGACATGCTGCGTCAGGCGGAGGCCATGGCGCTTGAGGCCCAGCCGCTGATTCCGCTTTATGTCTACACGCGAAGCCAACTGATCAAGCCCTATGTACGGGGCATCTGGGGAAATCACCAAGATCGCCATCCCTGGAAATCGATCTGGATTGACTCCTCCGCTGACCGCTCTGGCAGGCACTCACCCACGCCGGAGGCACCATGACCGGTTATCTCGTTCGGCGGGTATTGGAACTCGTTCCAACAGCATTGGTCATCATTGCTGCGTCCTTTGCGCTGGTCCGCCTGGCGCCGGGTTCTCCGTTCTCGAGCGAAAAAGAAATTTCCCCCGAGATACGCCGCCAGCTTGAGGCCAAGTATGGCTTTGATCGCCCCCTGCCTGAACAGTTTGTCCGCTATGTCCGTAACCTTTTGCAGGGGGATCTCGGCCTGTCGACCAAGTATCCGCAGCGTTCAGTCAACGAAATCATTGCCACTGGTTTTCCCGTCACCCTCTCCCTGGCAGCAGTCGCGCTGGTCTGGTCGCTCTTGGTTGGGATGACTGCGGGCATCATTGGCGCCGTCAGGCAGAACACTGTCTGGGATCATTCGGCGATGATGGCTGCCCTGGTTGGGATCAGTGTGCCGAGCTTTGTGTTAGGGCCGCTGCTGGTGCTGCTGTTTTCCCTGCGACTTCAGATGCTGCCACCGGCTGGCTGGGGTGACTGGCGGCACCTGATTCTGCCGGGGCTCACACTCGGCACGATTTACGCGGCCTCCATCGCCCGGCTGACCCGGGGGGGCATGCTTGAGGTGATTCGCAGCGACTATATCCGGACGGCGCGGGCCAAGGGCCTGGCAGAGCGGCTGGTGATCACGCGGCACATGTTGCGTGGAGGGCTGTTACCCGTGGTGAGCTATCTCGGACCTGCCATTGCCAGCATGCTGACTGGGAGCGTGGTCGTGGAAAAGATTTTCAACCTGCCGGGGATTGGTCCCTACTTCGTCGATGCCGCCTTCAATCGCGACTATTTTCTGGTGATGGGCATCGTGCTGCTGTACGCCTTCTTTTTACTGCTGATGAACCTGGTGGTTGATCTGCTCTACGGCCTCCTCGATCCGCGAATTGACCACGCATGAACGCGTCTCAACCAGAACCTGCCGCGCCAATGCGTTCCAGCCCGGATGGGCTGGTGGCGGGCAGTTCTCTTTGGCAGGACGCCTGGCGGCGGCTTCGCAAGAACAAGATGGCCGTGGCCAGTGGGGTCGTCATCGCGGTGTTGGGCCTGGCCTGCCTGCTGGGGCCGACGCTGCTGGCTGTTGCTGGTGGCTATGACCCTGACGCCCAGGATCTTGCCTATGGACCTCAGCCACCGTCCTGGCAGCACCCCTTTGGCACTGACTTCTATGGGCGTGACCTGTTGGTGCGGGTGCTGGCTGGTGGGCAGGTGAGCCTAGCCGTGGGAATTCTTGCGGCATTAATTGCAGCCCTTATCGGCACCATCTACGGCGCTGTCTCCAGTTATGCAGGAGGCCTCGTTGACAGCCTTCTGATGCGGGTCGTCGATATTCTCTATGCCCTGCCGTACATGTTTCTGGTGATCATTCTGGTGACGATTTTGGGCCAAAGCCTCGTGCTGCTGTTCGTGGCGCTTGGTGCAGTTGGCTGGCTGCTCACCGCGCGAGTGGTGCGGGGGCAGGTGATGAGTCTGAAGGAGCAGGACTTTGTGCTGGCTGCTCGTAGCCTAGGGACATCAGGACGCGACATCGTGTTCCGGCATCTCATTCCTAATACCCTTGGGCCGGTCATCGTCACCTTCACCCTGACCGTACCGTCGATGATTCTGCAGGAGGCGTTTCTCTCCTTCCTTGGTCTCGGCGTCCAGCCGCCGCATCCAAGTCTTGGGAGCCTGATCAACGACGGGGCCAATCAGATGCTGGTCTTCTGGTGGACACTCGTCTTTCCCGGAGGCGTGATGGCCGTGTTGTTGTTTGCCCTGAACTTCCTCGGGGATGGTGTCCGCGATGCCCTCGATCCACGGATGCGAACATGATGGCCTGCTTGCCAGGTGAGCGGGTAGCCGGGCCTGTGACAAAAGCAGAGTTGGAGTGTGATACGGTGAACGCTTGTGGTTTCGTCGATACCGATAGGTGGAGCGTGATGTGCCCGTGAGAAGTTCCATGGCCACTACCACTGATACCGTGCTTGAGGTCTGCGATTTGCGGACGCATTTCCACACCGACGACGGCCTCGTCAAGGCAGTCGATGGAGTTAGTTTTTCGGTGCGACGAGGCGAGACGCTGGGCCTGGTAGGAGAGAGTGGCTCGGGGAAGAGCGTCGCCTGCCTGTCGGCCCTGCGGCTGGTGCCGACGCCACCGGCAGCCCATCCCTCAGGTGTCATTCGCTTCGCTGGCAAGGACCTGCTGACCCTGCCCGAGCGTGACCTGGAGCGACTCCGGGGGAATCGACTGGCCATGATTTTTCAGGATCCGCTCACGGCACTCAATCCGTATCTGTCAGTAGGCCGACAGCTCACGGAAGTCTTGGAGGTCCATGAAGGGGCCACCCCGGCTGCGGCCCGGCGGGCGGCTATCGAAATGCTCACGCGGGTTGGAATTCCCGCAGCAGGCCAGCGGATTGACCAGTATCCGCATCAGTTTTCCGGAGGCATGCGGCAACGGGTGATGATCGCCATGGCGCTGTTGTGTGGTCCGGAAGTACTCTTTGCCGATGAACCAACTACGGCGCTTGATGTCACGATTCAGGCACAGATCCTCGATCTGATCGGGGAACTGCAGGCTTCACTCGGTACGGCGGTTGTCCTTGTGACCCATGACTTGGGTGTCGTTGCCGGGACAGCTGACCGGGTGGCAGTGATGTATGCCGGTCGTATCGTCGAAGAAGGCACGACCGCCGAGGTGTTTGCCAATCCGTTGCATCCCTACACCCAAGGGCTCCTGGCCAGTATGCCCCGCATCGATACGCCTTCCCGCCAGCGGCTGGCGGCGATCCCCGGCCTGCCTCCCGATTTGGGTCAGCTTCCCTCTGGCTGCCCGTTTCATCCACGGTGTCAGCAGGCAGGTGATCGCTGCCGACAAGCGTACCCCGAGGTCGTGATCGCCTCACCAACCCACCGGGCTGCCTGCTGGGAGACGGAGGCTGTTTCATGACTGTCGTACCAGCCAAAGCAGCGCCCTTGCTTATCGTTGATGATTTAGCCGTCCGGTTTCCGGTGCCTCGTGCTGGTGGCTGGCTGGCGCAGCGGCAAGGTGAGGTACGGGCTGTCGATGGGGTCAGCTTTTCAGTTGCCAAGGGAGAGACGCTGGGCCTTGTCGGTGAGAGTGGTTGCGGCAAGTCGACCACTGGTCGGGCCGTGCTCCAGTTACTGCGACCGGCTGCCGGGAAGGTGATCTTTGATGGGGAGCCAATCCACGAATACTGGCGGCGTCAGGGTGGCCGCTGGGTCTGGGAGAGCCGGTTGCGCGACCTGCGGAAACGCCTGCAGATGATCTTTCAAGATCCCTTTGCCTCGCTCAATCCACGAATGACCGTGGAGGCGATTCTGGCCGAGCCACTCCGCAACTTCGGTATTGCGGCGGGGAGCCAGCGGCGGGAACGCATCCAGCAGTTGCTCCAAACAGTCGGCATGGATCCCCGGGCCATCCGCCGCTATCCGCATGAGTTTTCCGGTGGCCAGCGGCAGCGGATTGGCATCGCTCGGGCCCTTGCCCTCGGCCCCGATCTGATCGTTGCTGATGAGCCGATTAGCGCCCTCGATGTCTCAATTCAGGCCCAGATCATCAACCTGCTGGCAGACCTGCGGGAACGGCTGGGGTTAACGCTGATTTTTATTGCCCACGATCTGGCCGCCGTTCGTCACATCAGTGATCGGATTGCCGTCATGTATCTGGGACGCATTGTCGAAATGGCCCCGGCCCAAACGATCATTGACCAGCCTCGCCATCCGTACACTCAGGCATTGATTTCTGCTGTTCCCCTGCCAGATCCGGCCCGGGAACGGTCCCGCCAACGAACGATTCTCACCGGTGAGTTGCCCAGCCCCGTCAGCCCACCTTCTGGCTGTCCATTCCATACCCGTTGTCCGCTCCGTGAAGAACGCTGTCGCCACGATGTGCCGGTTCTTCAGCAGATCACACCGGGTCACCAGGTGGCCTGTCATCTGGTGGAGTAACGCAGCCTGGTGGTCCGCAGCGAGAGGCCACCGGTGTTCTTTCCTCACCCGGGCGAACAGCGCCTAGAGGAAACACACTTATTTCTGACGCCGCAAGCGTCGGCCGCCTTCCCGAAGCATCTCGATCAAGACCGCTGCCCGGGGGGAGACCACGGCGATGGCATAGAGCAGACGTTCCCGGCGGCTTTCGGGGGGTGATCGCACCAGAACCACGGCTGGTGCGATCCGAGGTGAGAGCACGCCAAGGCCGGCGAGCCGGCCGTCATGCGTTTTCAGGCCACCAAGTTGGCGACAGGTGACCCCGCTACCCAGCCGGGGCGAAGCAAGCGCAAGCAGGCTGGCAGTTGGTAGGGCCGGGGGCGTGGGAACGGGAGACCAGTTCAGCCGGGCCAGGGCCGTATCACCACGCTGGAGAACCGCCGCCGGACCGGCAGTGGCACGCTCACGAGCGAGGCAGGGCCGTGTAATGACCAAGCAGCAGGCAACTCCAAGCAGCATGCGACTCAGAGCAGGATAAGTTGGTTGTCGCATGGGGCAACACAGTGGTTAGGCGGAAGGTTCCAGACGGCGACTCTTCTGAAACTCTAGCCAACAAAAAAAGGTTCCTGTGCAGCCGGGTAGATTCGTGAGTTGTTCACGCGCAGCGCGAGCCGGCTTCATTGACGTAATGGTTACAAACCAACGCCTCCCAGCCTGAAGACAGATCGAAGACAGACCGAAGACGTCGTCAGCCTAGTCTTCAACCACGGAGACTGAGCCGGTCTTGAGGTCGTAATACGCGCCGACGATTTTGATCTCACCCTTGCTTTCCATCGCCTCAAGGATGGTGCTGCGTTTGCGAATCTGGCTCACGGCACGGCGAATATTCTGGCGACAGACTGCCTGGACATACTCGGGGTTGGCTGAAGACTTCTTGCCAGCGAAATTTCCGGATTCTTCAACCGCCGGACGAATGTTGGCCAGCATGGCCGTGATATTGCCGAGCTGGACGTCATCGATGGCAGCCACAACAGCTCCACAGTGCGTATGACCGAGGACCAGAATCAGTTTTGCACCGGCAACATGACAGCCAAATTCCATGCTGCCAAGAATGTCTTCATTCACAAAGTTTCCTGCCACTCGTGCAACAAAGATGTCGCCCACGCCTCGGTCAAACACATCTTCCACGGGAATGCGGCTATCAAGACAAGACAGCACCACTGCCTTGGGAAACTGGCCGGCGTAAGCCTCGCGAACGCGAGCCGAATGATTCCTCGTTGTCAGGTCATCCTGCACAAACCGCTGATTGCCTTCGAGCAGTTCAGCCAGCACGGAATCTGGGGTGAGTGCTACCTGCTGATCCCGGCTGAGAACTCGATCTGCCTGGCCGCGTTCGGCACCGCTGTCCTTCGTGCTCTGTGCCAAGGCCGGCTGCACAGCAAATGCTAAAGCTTCGACAAAGACAACCGAGCCAATCACTGAAAGAATGACGCCGCGAACCATAACCAGCCCCCTTTGGACAGAGAAATTCAAACAAACCCTTGCAGGTATCGATTCAAAGCCAATCACAGAAATTTGCCTCATTCAGGCTGATAAAGGCTTTGAGCCGTCAGGAAATAACTCCCGAACCACCCACCCTAACAAAAGATTGCGGCGGTCTACTAAAAATCTCCGTGTGCTGGGATCAAACTGGCGGCAGGGATTTCTGCCTGTCGATTAACCACAAACGGCAAAGTTCTCTGAGCCCTTTCGCCAGCCAGGACAATCATGGGGCCTCCCTTGTACCGGATGTCGCCATTCTTGCGGCGTGCTCTTCCCTGCTCAATCTTTGCGCTGGCAAGCCTGTGGACCATCAGCGTTCAGGGACAAGTCCAGGATGCTGGGCTGTGGCTTGGTGCATTTGCCCAAGGGGAATTCTCTGCGCCCGCCCTTCGTGACAAGAATGCCCGCTGGTGGTTTGATGCGAACACCCGATTTCTGGGTGAAGCCTATCCATTACTGCAAAGCGTTATTCGGCCAGGAATTGGTCGCCAACTCAACGACGAACAATCTATCTGGGTGGGCTATGCCTGGATTGGTGAAAGCATTCCTGGAATTGACTTTCATGAAAATAGAATCTGGGAGCAGTGGAGTTTGACGCAGGACTATGGTGATACGACGGTTCTCTTTCGCAGCCGCCTGGAACAGCGGTTTGTTTCAGTCGGGAATGATGCTGGCTGGCGGTTCCGCCAGATGATTCGGTTGCAGCGACCGGTCAGAGGGCACGATAAGCTGATGTGGGTCGCCTGGGATGAAATATTTTTCCATCTCAACAACACTGACTGGGGCGCTCGAACGGGGTACAACCAGAATCGTGTCTTTGTGGGAGTCGGACGTGAGCCACGATTAACCGGTCGGCGGCGTACAGAAATCGGCTACCTCTACCAGCAAATCAATGTGCCTGAAGATGGCGCAGACCTCAGCAATCACATCCTCTCCGTCAACATCTTTCTGAATCGCTAACCTGAAGCGGAGAGGCCTGTTTCAATCGTGGCGGCAGCTGGCCCATCGTGGCAGCAGGTCAGGAACGGGCGGCAACTCAGGAAGCGGGAGATGGCGACATCTGCTCCCGGGAGTCAAGCAGAATGGTGACCGGGCCGTCGTTGACCAGGCTCACCTGCATGTCGGCGGCAAAGACACCACGTTCAGGCGGCTGGCCCGTGCGGGCTTCAAGTTCTTGGAGGAAGGTTTCATAGAGAGGCACGGCTTCGTCCGGGCGGGCGGCCTGCACAAAACTCGGGCGGTTGCCCCTCCGGGCGTCACCCAGCAGGGTGAACTGGCTGACGACCAGCATTCGCCCGTCGATGGCCCGGATATCGTGGTTCATCTTCCCCGTGTCGTCAGGGAAAATTCTGAGCTGCACAATCTTGCTGGCCAGCCACTCAGCAGCAGCCGGGGTGTCCCCCTGTTCGACCCCCACGAGCACCATGAGCCCACGACTGATTGCAGCGACCTGCGTGCCATCAATGGCGACACTCGCCTGATTGACCCGCTGAATAACTGCCCGCATGGAACACCTCGGCGTGATGGTGATAATCAAAGCGTTGACATCTGCTCTTATTGGTGGCGATGGTAGCAGACGCGTCGTGGTCTCGGCTGCCCGGATGGCAGTTGCGATTGATTGCTGGCCTGTTCCCGGTGGGACTGACCCCGGGCAGCAGCGTCAGCATACAGGTGCTCGTGGAGGTTCTGGTGTCGGTTGAGCTTTCGTTCAATGAATATGGTGCGGGTCCGCCAGTTGTGATTCTGCACGGCCTCTTTGGCTCCAAGCGGAATTGGTCGTCGATTGCCCGGCAGTTGGCTCCTGACTTCCACGTTTATGCCGTCGATCTGCGGAACCACGGTGAAAGCCCCTGGCATGAGCAGCACGATTATCCTGCCATGGCCGCTGATGTGGCTCACCTGATCGAGCAGCAGGTTGGCCAGCCGGTGACCCTCATCGGGCACAGCATGGGGGGGAAGGTGGCCATGTATCTGGCCCTTACCCGTCCTGAGTTGGTTGAGCGGCTGGTCGTAGTTGATATTCCCCCAGCCCGTTCCCGGGGCACCCCGATCAGTTATGTCCACGCCATGCAGGCGGTGCCGCTGGCCCAGTTCTCCCGTCGCAGTGAGGTTGAGCAGGCGCTGGCGGAGACGATTGCCGATCCTGTGGTTCGCGGCTTCCTGGTGACCAACATCATCAGTGGGCCTGAAGGCCTGGCCTGGACCGTCAACCTCGACGCGATTGAGCGACAGTTCGACACGATTCTCGATTGGCCAGCGACAGCCGCAGGCCGGCAGTTTTCTGGCCCAACGCTCTTCATCCGGGGCAACCGTTCAGCGTTTATCAAGCCTGAGCATGAAGCGATCATCAGGCAGCTGTTTCCGGCAGCGATGACGGAGTCGGTGATTGGGGCCGGCCACTGGGTGCATGCCGAACAGCCAGCGGCATTTCTCGAGTTGGTGCAGCGGTTCTTGGCTGGCTGAATGCCGCACCTGCCAGCAAAGGCCAGCAAAGATTTGTGTTGCTTGACCCCCGAGCCATCAGAACGGGCAGGCCGACTGCCAGGAAATGGTCTGGCCCGTGTCGGGATGAGCAAGTTGTAAGTCGCGGGCATGCAGGAGCAGGCGATCAGCTGCTGCGAAGGCCGCTTGATTGGCGTAGAGCGGATCACCAAGGATGGGATGGCCGAGCGTGGCCAGGTGCAGCCTGATCTGATGCGAGCGACCGGTGATCGGACGAATCTCCAGCCGCGAACCGGTCGTGGTTGTCTTGATAAGGTGCCAGCGAGTCTGCGACGCACGGCCATGAACGGAGTCAATCTTGTAGCGAGGCGGGTGGTCGTAATCACGGCCAATTGGCAGGTCGATCAGTCCGGTGGGTTGGTCGGGCTGCCCGCTGACAACGCACTCGTAGGCTTTGTGAACCTGCCGCTGTTCAAACTGCCTGCTGATCTCGCGCTGGGCTTCACGGTCGAGGGCCATCAGGATGAGCCCAGAGGTGTCACGGTCGAGCCGGTGAACCACGAGCGCGTTTGGAAAGGCTTGCTGGACTCGGCTGGCCAAGCAGTCCTGGAGGTCAGGGCCACGACCCGGCACAGAGAGCAACCCGGACGGTTTGTCGAGTACCAGCAGGCGATCGTCGCGGTAGATGACAGTGAAGTGATCGCTCACGGTGGATCGGTCTCGATCGAGTACGTGCCATCCTGTAAACACGAACTGACGGCCAGAGCCGTGTCACCCCTTTCCTGACGGTGTGATCCGCCGGGTGGGTGTCAGAAAGGAATGTCATCCTCAGCGGCTTCGGCCAAAGCGTCATTGGGGTCGATGGAGCCGCCTTGACTCCCGCCGCCGTTCATGACTCGAAAGGACAATGCCTCGGCAGAGAGAAAGTATTTTGGCTCGCTGGAAGCATCCCGCTGCCAACGTCGGCCACTGAGGCGATAGGTCACCTCGACCTCGTTACCGACACTCAATTCATCCACAGCGTCACAGCCGTCCTTGATGAACTCGACGGGGATGTAGTTGGTGAACCCAGAACCCATGGTCTGTTCAAGCACTACCAGCCGTTTACGAAAGCCTTTTTGACCGTAGGTTTTGGTTTCTTCGAT
>RGBY01000004.1 GCA_009919445.1 Planctomycetia bacterium | reverse complement strand
CGTTCGGCGGTTGCCTCCAGCTCCACCGTCACCTCTGCCTGGGCATCTTTCCCTACCGTTACCGCCTGCACGCGAAAATCACGGCAGACCGTGGTGATGCCTGTCAGTTTTTCGATCGCCAGAAAAATCCCATCGATCGGACCATCACCGGCAGTAATCGTCACCGATTGGCTCTGGCCATCCTGCAAGACTCGCAGGGTTACAGTAGGGGCGGTGCCGCTTTCGCATGAGACCGAATACCCTTCAAACACAAACATCTCTGGCAAGACAGCGAACTGCTGCTCACAGAGTGCGGCGATGTCACCGTCATAGATTTCCTTCTTCCGGTCAGCCAGCAACTTGAACTGTTCAAAGACAGTCTGCAGCTGCTCACCCGACAACTGATAGCCGAGTGCAGCTGCCCGATCAGCCAACGCCGCTCGGCCACTGTGCTTGCCAAGCACGAGGTCAGTCCGCTCCAGCCCAACATCTTCGGGCCGCATGATCTCATAGGTGCTACGATCTTTGAGCATGCCGTCCTGATGGATCCCCGCCTCGTGGGCAAAGGCATTCCTGCCGACAATCGCCTTGTTACGAGGCACTTGGATACCGGTGATATTCGCGACCAGCCTGCTCGTCGGCACCAGCCGCTGCGTCACGATGCCAGTTTGCCGGCTATAGGCATCCGCCCGCGTCTTTAGCGCCATTACGACTTCTTCAAGCGAACAGTTACCAGCCCGCTCACCAATGCCATTGATGGTGCACTCAACCTGCCCCGCACCAGCTTCGACGGCAGCCAGGCTATTAGCCACTGCCAGCCCAAGGTCATCATGGCAGTGCACACTGAGTACCGCCTTGTCGATATTTGGCACACGACTTCGCAACGCTGAGATGACCTCGTACATCTGTCGTGGCGTGGCATAGCCGACCGTGTCAGGAATATTCACCGTCGTGGCACCCGCATCGATCACGGCTTCAACAACGCGACAGAGAAAGTCGATCTCCGTACGGGCGGCATCTTCAGGAGAGAACTCAATGTCATCACAGAGGCCGCGGGCTCGGCTCACACCAGCCACAGCCCGCCGCACCACCTCGTCCTCATCCATACGAAGTTTGAACTCGCGATGAATCGCGCTGGTTGCCAGAAACACATGGATCCGGGGGCGAGCCGCCTCGGACAGAGCCTCCCAGGCCCGATCAATATCACGGTCGTTGCAGCGGGCCAGCCCACAAATAACGGGGCCGCGAACTGCCCGGGCAATTTCCCGCACCGACTCAAAATCACCCGGCGAGGCGATTGGGAAGCCAGCCTCGATGATGTCAACGCCGAGCTGGGCAAGGGCGTGGGCGACCTCAATCTTTTCGGTCAGGTTCATGCTTGCGCCAGGAGACTGTTCCCCATCGCGAAGCGTCGTGTCGAAAATTCGAACAGGTTGAGTGGCAGGCATGAGCAATCCGCTCCAGCGGCTTCGCATCGAATAAGGGCTGCCTGGCAGCACCAGCCGCCAGACGAAGGACCCTCCAATCTAGCAGACAGCCGATATTTTCCAGCCTGTATCTGCCTGCTGAGCATTTTCGCCAGCCACCCCACACACGACCGGGTGACTCTGCTAGCCGGCAGGCTGGCAGCGGGAGGCGAGCAGGAGCAGCTTTGGTATGCTCTGACCGACCCGGACTCTGCTTTCCCGCAGGTAATGAACCTCATGACACTCCGCGAATTTCAACAACTGATTCGCACGATGTATCACGATAAAGACGCTGCCCGTGGCGTTGAGGGCACCTTTATGTGGCTCACCGAGGAAATCGGCGAGTTGGCCACCGCCCTCCGCAGCGGCACGCCAGAGGAGCAGGCTCTCGAGTTCGCTGACGTGCTGGCCTGGTTGGCGACCATTGCGAACGTGGCCAACATCGATCTCGATGCGGCAATCGCGACAAAATATGGCGGTGGTTGCCCAGGCTGCGGCGAGGTGGCCTGTATCTGTCCAGATGCGGAGAAGCCATGACCGCACGCGGGCTTCTTATCTTTTCGGTCACCTGGCTGATCACCTTGACCAGCGTCTCGACAACAGCTGCGGCTGGCCCCATCCCTGCGGGCATCACCGTGGAAGTCGGTATTGGGGGCGTTGTGAAGTCTGGGTTCTGGACCCCTGTCACCGTGCGGCTTCCCGAGGCCCTTGTTGCCGCACCAACTCGACTTGTCGCCGTTGAGGCAGAAGACCCTGATGGGCAGTGGCTTCGGTCACCGGCAGTCCGGCCAGAGCCAAGCGGCGATGGAAACTGGGCGGCTCGCCTGCTCATTAAACGAGGCCGCCGGGGTGGCGACCTCCGAGTCGTGGTGCTTACTGGCACACAAGGTGTCGGGCGCTGGTGATCAATGCGGCCCCGCCATCCGAGACGGCAACAATCCCGCTCACTGCTGGGGCCGGTCCTCCGGGCCTCGCCTATGACGCAATTGACCGTGCGATTGTCTGCGGTCGGGCCATCGCTGCAGGTGGCCGTGAGCAGCAACTTGCCGAACTCGACCAATGGGTTCGGGATGGTGGTGATCTGGTTTTACTTGCAGGCATGTCACTGCCTGAGATGGTTGCCGCCTCTCCTACGGCCGCTGGCTGGCTGCCGGGCCAGTTCAGCCGGCTGATCCCCTTGCGCCAGACCGCCGCCCTTGAAACCTACGCCCGGGCCAATCGGCCCTTGGATCGGGGAGCGATTGATGGCCTTAAGGTGCCCGTCTTCGCGGCTGAGTCACCGCTCGATGGTATTACCGAGGCAGTCGTTGGCGGAGCCACCAACGACCCACCACTTGTCATCCGCCGCGCTCATGGCTTTGGCCGGATCACCTGGATCGGCATCGACCTTGACACCCGCACGTTCCAGACGTGGCCGGGCACCGATTCCCTTCTGCTGGAACTTCTCGACACCGGTCGGCTCGACCTCGCTGGAGGCCGCACGGCCGAAGTTCGGCGTGGCGGACTCGACCTCGCCGGACAACTGCGGCTGGCAATCGACCGTTACCCTGGCGTTTCAGCCGTCCCGTTTGAATTGATTGCGTTGCTTGGCCTGCTCTACGTGGCCGCCCTCTATCCACTTGACTGGTGGCTAGCCTCACGTTTCCAGCACTATGGCTGGCTCGCCTGGTTGCCCCTGCCACTCTTGGTTATCACCTTCACTGCCATCTCGTGGGGTGCAGCGACCAGCTACAAGCAAAGTGGCTGGCAACTCCACACCGCCGGTGTTGTTGACATTGACCAGGCGAGTGGCGGCAGTCGTGCTGCCAGTTATGCCGGGGTCTGGGCCGCCGATAATGGCCAGTTCTCATTGGCTGTCAGCCCCGACCATGCCGATGACCTTGACACCATCCGTACGGCAGTCAGCTGGTTTGCCGCCCCCGGCCGCAGCCTGGGTGGCCCTGATGCCCTCACGCCACATCCCTCGCTGGCCGCTGCGGACTATCACTACGCCGCTGACCTGTCGAGGCTCGACACCATGCCCATGGCTGCCGCCTCCAGCCGACTATTTGAATCCACCTGGACCGGGCAGATCTCCTCGCTGCCATTTCGGTCAACACTTGAAAGAACGGGGCAGGGGACCCTGCGGGGAACACTCCAAAGTCAGTTCTCTGCAACGCTCAACGACTGTGTGCTCGTCCACGGCGGCTGGCTCTACGATGTGGGCACGCTGGCCCCGGGCGACCGCTTCGATGCCGCAGAGGGGCGAGGCCCACGCTCACTCGGCGCAACACTGACCCGACAGCAGGTTGTCAAAGACCGCAGCGTGGCTTCCCGCTGGGATGCTGACGCAGAAAATCTCGATCGCATTCTTGAAATTGCTGGGCTGTTTGCTGCTGCTGGCGGCTCGGGCTACACCGGCCTGGAAGCCGGCCGCCTGGCTCGGCTCGACCTCAGCCGCCTGCTCCCACTCGATCGCGCCATCCTGATTGGCCGAGGTCCACCCGCGACCAGATGGACCATCGATCGCAGCGGCCCCACTGAAGCCTCTGCAACTGCGGTCGAAACGCCAACCGCCCTCTGGCGTGTTGTGCTACCCGTCGGCAACTGATTCCTTTTCCCTCTGAGCCTTGAAGTTCACGCCATGATCGAGACTGTCGACCTGACCAAAAAGTACGGTGACTTCTTTGCCTTGGAGTCACTCACTCTGAAACTCGAACAGGGTGACCTGTTTGGTTTCATTGGCCCCAACGGCGCTGGCAAAACAACTACCATTCGCATTCTTTCTACGCTGCTGTCACCATCCTGGGGCGAGGCCTATATCTGCGGTCACTCGATCTACACGCATCCGCGGGAAATCCGCCGGGCAATCGGCTACATGCCCGACATTTTCGGCGTGTACGATGACATGCGAGTCATTGAGTACCTCGAGTTCTTTGCGGCTGCCTACCGGATCGATGGCCCGGCACGCCGCAAGGTAGCCGAGCGGTCACTCGACCTGGTTGATCTCGGAGTAAAACGAGACGAACTGGTCACCAGCCTCTCTCGTGGCATGACTCAGCGGCTCGGCCTGGCCCGCGTCCTGCTTCATGACCCGCAGGTGCTGCTGCTGGACGAACCGGCCAGTGGGCTTGACCCCCGCGCCCGCATCGAGATGCGTGGACTCCTGAAACGGCTACAGGATCTCGGCAAAACGATTCTTGTCTCCAGCCACATCCTGCCAGAACTGGCCGATATCTGTAATCGTGTCGGCATCATCGAATACGGCCAACTCCTCGCCTGCGGTGATGTCAGCGATCTCCTTGCTCAGGTGCGGGGCAGGCCGGTCATCCTCTTGGAGGTTGCCGGTGACCCCGAAAAGGCGGCTCGACTCCTCGAGGACTGTGCCGGTGTGGCTGAGGTGACCGTCCGTGATGGCCTGGTCCGGGCAACCCTGGCTGACCGCTCCACCGACACCTCCCTCCTGCCAAACAGACTCATTGGTGGAGGCATTGCGCTTCGCGGCATGCGGGAAGAAGAAATCAATCTGGAGACCGCCTTCCTCGAACTGACGAAGGGGTCACTAGGCCGTCAGCCAGATGGGGCCCGCAAAGGCTGGGGCAAACTCGAAGACCAGCCGGTGGAATGATGGGGCGAAGAAGCCTGACCGGCCGACGGTCCTTTCTCCATGCGAGAATCAATCGGCAGGCTTGCGGAGTGATGTTTCCTCGCCAGCGGCTCATGCACCTGCTCAGCCTCGGACTGCTGGCATTTTGCATTCAGGCTTCGGTTCTCGCTGCGGATGGGACTGATCGCTACGCCGCGGCCCGTGAGCGGATGGTTCGCGAAGACATCGCTGCCAGCGGAGTGACTGACGCTCGAGTCCTTGAAAGCATGCGACTGACCCTGCGGCATGAGTTTGTCCCTACGGCGCAGCGGCCGCTCGCCTACTTCGACATGTCGCTGCCAATTGGGCAACGCCAGACAATTTCTGGACCATTTGTAGTTGCCTACATGACGGAACAACTGGAACCACAGCCAACCGACCGCGTGCTCGAGATCGGGACGGGAAGTGGCTATCAGGCTGCAGTGCTCAGCCCACTGGTCGGCATGGTCTATTCGATTGAAATTGAAGAAACACTGGGCCGACGGGCGGCCGCCACCTTGCGCCGGCTCGGCTACAAAAACATCGTCACCAAGATTGGCGACGGCTTTGCTGGCTGGCCGGAAAAGGCACCATTCGACAAAGTGATTGTCACCTGCTCACCAGAGGAGATTCCTCAACCACTCATCGACCAACTCGCCGAAGGTGGTCTGATGGTTATTCCCGTTGGTGAACGGTACGACCAGACGCTGGTCCGATTGAAAAAACAAAACGGCATATTGGAGCGGACCGATCTCGTCCCGAGCCTCTTCGTTCCGATGACAGGCATTGCCGAAGACACCCGTGAAGTGCAGCCTGATGGAAGCCAGCCATCTCTGGCCAATGGTGACTTCGAAGCCTGCCTGCCCGAAAGCACAACACCAACGGCCTGGTACTACGGTCGGCAAGAGCAGCTTGTTGAAAGTGACGACGCTCCAGGCGGCCGCCGATACCTGCTGCTGGAAAACCATGAGCCAGGCCGCCCGGCGCATATCTTTCAGGGCTTCCCCGTTGATGGTCGGAGAGTCAGCCACCTCGCCATCGGCCTCGACCTGCGGCTCAGCCACATCGGCCGCGGCCAGCAGGCCAACGAATGGCCTGGCATCGCCGTTCGATTCTTCGATCAACGCCGGAGCCGATCGAGTCGCGTGGTACTGGGCCCGTTTCCGGTGCGTGAGAACTGGGACCGGGTGACCGGTCAATTGGTGGTGCCGCTTTGGGCGCGAGAGGGAATCATCCAAATTGGCCTCATGGGAGCATCCGGCCGCATGGAGGTCGATCAGATCGAGGTCAGGTCGATTCCTCGTTAGAACGCATGGCTGATCGCCGTCTGCTCTCCAGCCTTTCAGCTGTTTTCCTGCGGTTTCTCGCAGTTTCCCGCCATTTCTGCATTGTTTTCAGGCTTTTTCCCCGGTTCTTTGCCGCAACTGCCAGCACTGGGCAGCGGTCCGCCCCCACCCGCACAGCAGGCATTTTCACCCCAGACTACCCATCCTTCTTGCGTTATGTAACCGTCAAACTATCCTTTTAGGCATTGCGGCCCGTGCTGCCGCTGCAGGTTGGTCGCACCCGCGGGCTCGCCTGATCGTCGAGTCTGCCACCGTTTACACCCATTTGTGGAGATTGCCCCAAGATGTTGGTTCACCGCTTCGTCCGGTCGATCGGAATTTGTTCTTTTTGTGCGGTCGCGTTGGCTGCGAGCCATGTCCAGGCCGGCTGGCACCATCGTTACACTGCCGCCCACGGCTCGTCCGGTGGCTCGAGTTCGAGTGGCGGCAGCAGTTCTTCCGGCGGTTCCTCCGGTGGCTACGTGGTGGCCAGCGGCTCATCTTCCTCCGGTGGCTCGTCGTCGTCGGGCGGCTGCTCCTCCTCGGGAGGCTCAAGCAGCTCTGGTGGGCATCGCATGACCCACTGGGAGCGGAAGGCCGCTCGCCGGGCCTACCGTCAGGCCTCACACTCGAGTTGTGGCAGCTCTGGTGGCAGCCACTCTGCCTTCTACGGTTCCTCAGGGGGCTCGAGTTCCAGCGGCGGAAGTTCAGGGGGCTCGTACGGCAGTTATGGCTACAGCTATGTTGTTCCCTCTGCCAGCGTCGGCTACTCAAGCATGTCGACCATGAGTTCGAGCCTGCCAGTCGATTCCTATCGAGTCATCACCGATGAGCCAGTCGGCGATAAGGCTGGTGATTCGGGCGAAGAAATCGAAACCCCAACACCAGCCTCTGATGCATCGACTTTCTTCGTGCCGGAGGACGGTGTCTTGCTTCTGGTTTCTGTACCAACCAACGCCACCCTGTTGGTCAATGGTGCAAAGACCAATTCGACGGGCACCGAGAGACAGTTCGTGTCACGGGGCCTCAGCGAGGGCAAGGTCTATGACTACACCGTAACGATGGTCATTGATCGTGATGGCGAGGCCACTGAAGAAACGCGAACAGTGAGCGTTTCAGCTGGTGAACTTCACCAGGTTTCATTCATGCCAGAATCACCCGTTACCACGCTGTCGCTTCAGGTGCCGGCTGATGCTGACGTTTGGCTGGCAGGCAATGCCACCGGCTCGGACGGTGAAATCCGTAGCTTTGAAACAACAGCACTGGCAGCTGGTGAAACCTGGAAGGACTACGAGATTCGCGTGGTCACCAAGGTCGATGGCCGCGAGCAGATTGAAACCAAAGTGATCGACCTGACAGCCGGTGACGAGGTGGAACTGTCCTTCTCACCAGTTGACGGACTTGTTGATGCCAGCCTGATTGGGGCCACTGCCTCGACACGCTAATCCGAGCAACAGCCAGTCATTCGCACGTTTCCCCCGCGGCCTGTGAAAAAGCCGCGGGGGATTTTTTTTGCCTTCTGCATGGACTGCGAGGCCGCAGAATCAGTTTCTTCGCGAAATCATGCGTCGCGTAGAATCACAGCCAGGGGTTCTCAAATGGCAAAGCTTGCATGCCTCGCGAGGATGAACCTAGCCGCCAGGACCCCAAACCCAGACTCGCAAGGAAAGAGATCTTTTTGATGGGAACTGCTGTCAAAAGCAAATGGCTTATTCTCGCCTTTCTGGTCCTCACTGTTCTATTTTGCCTGCCAACTTCGGCCGCAGCTGACACGCAGCCACCAAACATTCTCTTTATCTTTACCGACGACCAGTCCTGCCGCACAGTCTCGTGTTACCCCGAAGCCCGCCCTTGGATAAAGACGCCAAACATTGACGCGCTCGCAGCCTCGGGGATGCGGTTCACCTCCTGCTACACAGGAGCATGGTGCCAGCCCTCGCGGGCCAGTGTGCTGACCGGCCTGCTCCAGCATGGTCACGATTCACTGAAAGTCACGAACTACCCAATGGCGAGCTACGACCCCGAGCGGTTACGTTTCTTTCCATCAGTGTTCAGGAAAAATGGCTATGAGACCGCCTGCATTGGGAAATGGCACCTTGGTGCGGACATTGGCCATGGACGTGACTGGGACTATTCCGTCATTTGGGATCGGGGTGGTGGCAGACGGAATGCCTCTGCCTATTACGAACACACGCTGGTGAGAACAAATGGTGGACAGCGCCACCCGCTGGGTGGCTACAGCACCGACCGCTACACGGAACTTTCAGTTAACTACATCAAAACGCAGGCTGGGGCTCACAAACCCTGGTTTCTCTGGCTTTGCTACGCTGGCGTCCATGCACCCTACACGCCTGCAGACCGGCATGCCGACTTCTACGCAGAGACTCCTTCTGCTTCGGTACCCGCTGACATTTTCGGGCCGCGGCCGGGAAAGCCCGATCACCTCAAAAATCTCACTCGCTGGAAAAAGGATCAGCATGGTGACCCCGTCGAATACGACTCCGCCGTGAAGAAATACCACCGAGCAGTCCGGTCACTCGATGATGGCGTTGGCGCGCTGGTGGGGGCACTGGAGGAAAGCGGGCAACGCGAAAACACCGTGATTGTCTTCACCTCTGACCAAGGGTATGCCTGGGGCCAGCATGGCATGAGAGAAAAGTGGGCTGCTTACGACGCCAACATCTGTGCTCCATTGATATTCTCGGCACCCGGGCGGATTCAGCCGGCCACTGTCTGCACAGAGGCGGTCAGCGGCGTGGACCTCACTCGGACCATCCACGCGATTGCAGCGATTGAGCCCGCCTGGAAAATGCACGGCCGCGATCTCACTGGCCTGCTTAACAACCCGCAGTCCTCGCTCAGCGAGCCGATGCTAATGATCAACACGACCTACCAATACGGTGACCGTGTCTCTCAGGCCCTGCAGAAAAAGAACTTTGAGATCTTCAAAAGAAACGGCCTTACCGCATGGATCATGATGCGAAACGGGCCGTACAAGTACATCCGACATCTCGATGAATATGTTCTCGAGGAACTATACGATCTCGAAAGTGACCCAGAAGAACTCGACAACCTCGCCACGCATCCTGACTGCCAAGAAAAACTTGCCGAACTCAGAGAACAGACCGTTGCGGAATTCAGAAAAAAAGGCGGGGGCTTCATCGACTTTTTACCAGGCCCAAAAAAACACGGTGGCAGCCCACGCAAACCAGGGAAATACTGATTGATCACTTGCCATCTTCCCGGCAGGGGCCAAAGATGCCCTTTTGGCTGCACCAGCCAAAAGCCCTCCGGCGTTGCAAAACAGTTCTTGCCGAACCTTCTCCGCAGCCAGCCTTAACAAACTCCCGCTTCGTTCGTTTTTCGCGTTTCGCACACAAGATTTACTCCCTCACTCCCACAAAGAGCAGGGGTTGATCGTGTCCTATCCTGGCTTTGCGAGCAAGCACCGGCCAACCAAAACAGCCTAAGGATAGCGGCACGAAAGGCACTGTCTGCCTCCTAGTAAAAACCGCAGGTAGGTAGGGCTTACATTGCAATATTCGATGGCTCTTACGAAACTAGATCTGCTCGAAAATCTTCAGACCGCTCGCCGCAGAATAATGTTTGCGACTCATTCAACATGCTTCCTATAACGAAACTCCTTCGGTCACTTACCTACATGAAAATAGGTGTCCTTCTACCTCTGAGCCTTGCCTTCTGCTGCTTCTCTGTAGCAGCAGGAGGGGCCGATCTTGCTGAACTTCATCCGGGAGAAAAGCTTTTCTCGCTGCACGTCAAACCTTTACTCGAGGAAAAATGCCTGGCGTGCCACGGAGCCTCGGCAGATGAAGTCGAGGGAGGTTTTGACATGACCTCACGTGAACGAATGCTGGCTGGGGGTGACACCTTCGGAGAAAAGGTTGTCATGAGTGGTGATGCTATGCACAGCATGCTCTATCTCACGACAACTCGAAAAGAGCCTGGCTTCGAAATGCCGCCGAAAGAGGCGGACCGACTCTCGCAGGAAGAACAATGGTGGTTGCGTGATTGGATTAACGCTGGCGCCCCATGGCCAAACGCCGACCGCATCAAAAATATTCAACAAGAATATGCCGATGGCGAACAGGTCAGGACCTCCAGAGCCCTTTCCGATACGTGGCAAAATCGTCGCTACGAAGCGAGCAAACTGTGGGCCTACCGCCCAATTCAATCACCGAAGGTTCCCGAAGGACACCATCCCATCGACTGGTTTCTCGACAAGGCACTTGCACAGGTGAGTCTCAAAGCCGCCCCAAGAGCAAATGTCCGCACAATTGTACGTCGAGTGTTTTTCGGACTCACGGGACTACCACCAACTCCAAACCAAGCTGTGGATTTTAAGCAGAATTTTTTGAAGGATCCGGACAACGCAGTGGCGATTCTGGCTGACCAGCTCATGGAAACGCAACATTACGGCGAACACTTCGGCAGGCAATGGCTTGATGTTGTCCGCTACGCCGACACTGCAGGCTTCGCGAACGATTACAGCCGCCCCAATGCGTGGCGATACCGCGACTACGTGGTTCGTTCATTCAACAACGACAAGCCGTACGATGAGTTCATCCGCCAGCAGATCGCTGGCGATGAATTGAACCAAGACAGTATTGAGAATCTGATTGCCACCGGCTTTCTACGAATGGGGCCGTGGGAACAAACTGCGATGAGCGTCTTCAAAGAGACCCGCGGGCAGTGGCTAGATGACGTCACCGACAGTGTGGGCCAAACTTTCCTCGCCCATTCCATGCTCTGCTGTAAGTGCCACGACCACAAGTTCGATCCCGTTCCAACTCGGGACTACTATCGCATGATGGCGGTCTTTTCAACGACACAGTTCGCAGAACGCGAAGTCGATTTCCTAGACGCTGAAAGCCGAGTTGGGTTCGCAGAAAGCGACACCCTTGTCACGCAGAAAATCGCTGCATATGTCGCCCAGCAGAAAGAACTTCGCACCAAGATCAAGCAGCGTAAAAAGGAGGAAACCAAAGACGCCAAAGTCGGAGACAACGGCCTTGACCCTGGTGACGAAGCCTCCTCCGGCAGAATGTCAAAAAACATTGAACGTCATACGATCGAACTCGACCGCACCAAACCGCTTGCCCTATCGGTTTATACCGGCGCCACAATCATTCGAAAAAGCGTGCAAGGAAAAACCTCACTTCCCGCGAGCCCTTGGAACGAGGGAGAGATCGAGAACGACGTTATTCATACTGGCGGTGACGTTTACGCTAACGGCGCAACGGTTAAGCCAGGCAGCTTGTCCGCGGCCGAGTCTCTGGCAGGCATGCCCTCTCTGGACTTTCCAGACGGCAAAGGAAAACGACGATTGGCATTAGCGAATTGGATCACACATCCCTCAAACCCACTTACCGCACGCGTCATCGCAAACCGCATTTGGTCATGGCACTTTGGTCGCGGGATTGCGTCAAATCCGAATAACTTTGGAGGCACCGGCGGACTGCCCACACATCCAGAATTACTCGATTACCTTGCAACCTGGCTAATGAGGAACGACTGGTCAATCAAAAAACTTAATCGTTTGATTATCACCTCTCAGGCGTATCAACGGGATAGCCGCCACCCATTACCACAAGCACTTGAGAAAAAAGATCCGCTACGGCAACGTTATGCAATTTTCCAGCCACGTCGCCTGACTGCCGAGGAACTTAGAGATGCAATGCTTTTTATCAGTGGGGAAATAAATCTTGCTGTGGGTGGAATTCCCTGCCGCCCCAACCTCAATCATGAAGTCGCCTTCCAACCGCGACAAATAATGGGAGGAACGGCCTCGGTTTATGAACCCGACCCGTTGCCTGACCAACGCAATCGAAGAACAATCTATGCCGAGAGGATTCGAGGGCTAAGAGACCCTTTCCTAGAAGCATTTAACCAGCCGAGCCCTGAGAAATCATGTGAATTGCGGGAGACATCAATTGTTGCCCCGCAAGCGCTTACTCTGTTCAACTCACAGGTCTCTCTAGACCGTGCGATCGCTTTCGCTGATCGGCTGTTACGCAATGACCAGGCCATTAAGAACCAGACCGACGACAAGACCCTTGCCGCAAATGTTATTCAGCGGTCATTTCAACTGGCATTCACTCGTGATCCAACCGACACAGAACTTCTCATGTGCACTAAACACTGGCAGGCCGCAACGGAAGAAGAGGCTAGCAAGCAGTATGAGCCAGCATCATATCCTGACCAGATCACTCGCACCGTCATGGCTGAGAAGACCGGGGAGCTCTACGATTTTGTAGAAATCATGCCTGCCTACACGACCTACCAGCCAGATTTACAGGCCGGTGATGTCGACGCAAGGACGCGTGGCCTCGCCCATGTGCTGCGAATCCTGCTGAATACAAACGAGTTTGCCTACCTCGATTAATCATGACAAAAAAACAACGCAATCTCGTTATACCAACCCGACGTGAAGCCCTATTTGGGATGGGTGTTGGACTTGGGTCAGTGGCCCTTACCGCAATGACACAAGCCGAAGAAGGACTAGTCCATCACGCACCGCGGGCGAAGCACTGTATTTTCCTGATGATGGAAGGTGGCCCTTCGCATATTGATACATTTGATCCCAAGCCAGAATTGGCCAAGCGGCACCTCCAAGCGTTTAACCGCAGTGGTGAAGCAGAAAGCGCCATGTCATCTGGTGAACGCTACTTTGTCAGAAGTCCTTTCAATTTCCAAAAAGCGGGGCAATGCGGCGCTGACATTTCAGTTCCTTGGATGCACTTAAAGCACCTCGTGGATGACATTTGTTTCTTTCGTGGTGCCCAAGTCGAGTCAGTGAATCACCCGACAGCCTGCTATCAACTCAATACCGGCAATCAGTTTGGTGGTGACCCTGCTCTTGGCTCGTGGGTAACCTACGGACTTGGATCCCCAAACGAGAATCTGCCAGGGTTTGTCGTTTTGCCCAGAACGAGCTGGCCTCAAGGGGGTGCTGGCAACTGGTCGAATGGGTTCCTTCCTGCAAAATTTCAAGGCACGCCTCTTCGCCCAAAAGGGAGTCCGATTCTCAATCTATCCCCAGCCACGAACATTTCTCGTGATCGACAGCGAAAAAACCTTGATCTCCTGAGCCACTTAAACCAGTCACACCTCGCAGCCCGGCCCCTTCGCAGTGATCTGGCGGCCCGGCTGGAAAGCTATGAACTTGCATTTGCAATGCAGACAGAGGTTCCGGATGTCATTGACCTCGAGGGAGAGTCCCGTGCAACGCGAGAGGCGTACGGAATTGGGGAGGCAAGCACCGATGCCTTTGGCAGGAAATGCCTCCTCGCACGGAGATTAGTTGAGAAGGGCGTCCGATTTGTGCAGGTCTATGCCGGCAACTGGGACAGTCATGACTACATTGAAAAGGCGCATGGGTCACTTATTCGCAGCGTCGACAAGCCGATTGCCGCTCTTCTGCAAGACCTCAAACAACGCGACATGCTTAAGGACACACTCGTTGTTTGGTGCGGTGAGTTTGGCCGCACACCTGACAACGGCCTGCGGGGCGGCAGCCAATCTTACGGCCGAGACCACAACGCAAAGGCAATGACAATGTGGTTCGCCGGCGGCGGCACGAAGGGAGGCCAGACAATCGGCGCGACTGACGAAATTGGGGCCGAGGCCGTTGAGTGTGTACACCACATCCGTGATGTGCATGTGACGCTGCTACACCTCCTTGGATTAGACGACAACAAACTGACTTACTACCATGCCGGAAGGCACAAACAGCTCTCTCAGTTTGGCGGGCAAGTTATCACGGAACTACTGACATAGAGAGAAAACCCTTTCAGCCACCCGAACCCAGAACATCATTGCTAACTTTGCTCTCACAAGCCACCGGCCCCACGAAGTCATTGAGACATCACTAGCCTTCACGCCCGCACCTGGGAATCCATTTTGATACGACCAAAGGCTCAGGCAGATTTGCCCACTGCCTAGTTTCATTGGCTTGCTTCATGATGAACTATTCGGGCAATTGGGCTATCACTTACCCGAACTCATGGGCTTTGGGCGGACAGCAGGCTTTCTGCCACCGCCGTCGAGCGTACCGTCGTTCGTGCCAGCGACGGATAATCATCGATTTCACAGAATTCCCAACCACTAAAACCATGGTGATTTTGATGGATCAGAGCAAAGCAGAGGAAATCTACGAGACCAATCACTGGTGCCACTGAAAGGTCACTGCGTTCTACGGCACAAGAAGCTTCCTGTTGTTCAACTGACTAATTCATACTACTAGTGCATCAGAACGACGTCTGCGATAGCGACTGCGGACAGAATCGTGCAGAACTTTTGAGCAGTGCGTCGTTAAAACTGAGGCGCGAACTGCCACGTTGACGCTGTGTTCATTCATCCAGTCAACTGCCCTGCTGCAAGACAATCCTGCGGGATAAGCCTTGCTGAAATTGACCTGCAGGTGAACCTGCTGACAAAACTGTAGATTCAAGCCGTTGAAACGAGCACACCCCAGCCCCCTTCACCCCCGAAAGGGCACCAGATGAAAAACTCCTCTTGGTTCACCAGCCGTCATGGCCTTACGGTGGCTGCATTGATCTGTATCACAGCGATTGCTGATGCTGCTCTTCGAAACCCACCCTGGCTGCGACCACCTCAACCAGTCCCAACCGCAAAAAGCCGGCCTGCTCAACCAAAGGTAGAAATCACCGAAAAAGATGGCTTTCGATACATCACCTCAAACGGGATTCCAGACCATCTTCCTGGCGTATTTCCCAATAGCGGAAACCCTAACGCGATTCGTGAACAAAAACTCTCCTTCCGCATGACACTGCAGCCGAAGTTCGCCGACGAACTCACCCATGCCGTGCGATACCCGATGGGTGTCGCGCTCAATGGCGTGCCCTTTGAGCCAGGAACGGCGGAAGTCTGGAACTTCGACAAAGAGTCTGGCTGGAACTACGATGCACTGTCCGGAAAAATTCATCTCGGCCTTGACCACAGCCATGCACATGTCCAGCCCACGGGTCTGTACCACTACCATGGCATTCCGCGAGGAGTCGTAACTGCACGCCGGCCAGAGAATGGCAAAAACGACATGGTCCTTGTTGGCTATGCCGCAGATGGTTTTCCCATCTACTCTGAATACGGATACGCTGATTCGGATGATCCAAGGAGTGGACTTAAAAAACTGGCGTCGAGCTGGCAGCTCAAAGAGGGGAACCGGCCACGCACCGGAAGCGATGGCGGCCCAGGTGGCAAATATGATGGCACATTTACGCAAGACTTCGAATTTATCGAGGGCCTCGGTGACCTCGATCAGTGCAACGGCCGCCATGGAGTCACGCCAGAGTATCCAAACGGCATCTACTACTACGTCCTGACCGACACATACCCCTTCATTCCCCGCTATTTGCGTGGGGAGCCCGACCCAAGCTTCTCGCAGCGACGCGGCCGCAGCGGTTCAGAGCGACCGCGACCCAACCAACGAGGCGGTCGGCCTCCGCGACCAGATCGCCGGCCGGGTGAACGTCAGCCACCCGGGTAACCATACCGTGCGTGCCGCCCAGGAGGGGCAACGACACCAGCCTCTGTCAGGAGTCTCGGAGACCGTCTGGTGGCGTGACCTGACCAAGAGCTTCCCGAAACTGCTTTGACCAGCGGATCTGGTAACACGCGTAGAAGAAAAGCGTGAATCCGGCACACACAAGAAAGACCCGGTCTGAGCGGATTTGCAGCATTTTCACGCCGAGAAAGACAACGTTGCCGACGATCACCCCCACGAATGACAGGCAGTTCCACAGGCCAAGCACTTGGCCACGGTCACCATCCTGAGCAAGGTGCTGCACCATCGTCTGCAAGGGCACCATCACGAAACCGCACATGAAGCCACCGGCAGCCAGCAGGCAGGTAACCAGCACAAAACTGGGAGGTGCCAGGCCAAGTGCAAGGTAGGCCGCTGTATTGGCAAGAATGCCGTAAAGGATGAGAGACGGTCGGATTGAATGTCCAGAGAGAGCTCCGGCTGCGTAGTCACCAACGCCAATCGAGATTCCCAGCAATGCCATCAACAGCGATGCCTGCAGATACGATATATCGAGGATTTGCTTGTAGTCTGGCAGGATGAGCACGGCGATCCCCCCGATGATCATGTAGAACAGGGTCCAGGCAACGAGCACGGAACGCAACGGCGTGCCACGGGTACTCATCCAGGTCTTGAAGTAGCCAGAGAAAAGAGCGTAGCTGATCCGCTTTTCTGGATTCTGGGCGGTCAGCGGAGGGATGCCATGAGCGGCGACTGTGCCCAGCACGCCGACTAGCAAAATCACAAGGCCAGGCAGCCACTGCATCGCATTGCCATAGGTGCCTCTATAGCACTCGTAGAGTGGTCCACCAACTGCACTGCCGATAATGATTGCCAGATAGGTGAACATGTTGATCGTGCCGTTGGCACGACTGAGCTTCTCACCAGGCACGAGCTCGGGCAGCATGCCAAATTTTGCAGGCGAGAAAAACGTGCTCTGCGTGGCGATGGTGACAAGCGCCAGTAACACAAGCCACACGTTTTCAAGCCAGAGCCCCCAGATCGCAATGACCGCAATGGCAATCTCCGACCATTTGGTCACGATGCTGACCCGCTGCTTGCTGTACTTGTCAGCAAACTGACCAGCAAAGCCAGAGAGCACCACGAACGGAACGGCAAGACACAACGACGCCCAGGCCTGTCCCCCAGGCCCGAGGATGCCTTCCCAGATCCCACCCATCGCCAGACCAAACACCAGCAACTGTTTCAGAATGTTATCGTTGGCAGCCCCCAGAAACTGCGTGACATTGAGACAGATGAAGCCCCGATTCGTATTGTGCTGCATGCGTAATTCCTCACGGGAAAAGATAGGGCGGTCAGCAGGAATTTCGCAAGCAGCGATTTCGTGGTGAACAGGCAAACGGCTGTGGCGTCCAATCCAGCTTGAGGTGAGGCCACCCTCGCGTCCCTGCCCGCCTCGGAGCCGCTGAGCCAGACGGCGTCTGTAGCAGCACCCAATACCCCCTCGTTCCAGATGGCGACTCACCTGACAATCAGACGGCAGAGCACCTGGCCGCTGGCCGCGCGGCTGATGGTTTCAATCCTCCTGGCGATCTACTTGATAGCCGTCGTCCTGCCCCCGCTGGCTGGCCCGCCACCGGCCAGTGAATTGGCCATGAAGATGCTCCAGCCATTTCGGCCGCTGATTGGTGGTCTGGCCCTCAGCCACGGCTACCGGTTCTTTGCACCGAACCCTGGCCCCGGCCACTCGATTCGCTGGTCAATGGTCAATGCCAAGGGAACTGTACAGACCGGCACGATTCCTGATGCTGCCAACGATCGCCCCCGGCTGCTCTATCACCGCCGCTTTATGATCCCAGAAAAACTGGCCGCCTTCGTGCCATTCCCCGACGCTCCGGCAGATCTTCAGCGGGAAGCGGCTCTCGACTGGCAGCCCCTGGCCGAAGACATTGCCACCCGCCTCCTCACTGAATACCGGGGCAAGGAAGTCACGCTGGAACTGATTGAGCACTATCTCCCAGATCCCTTTGAAGTGCAGGAGGGCAGGGGAGGGGAGGATCTCGTGACTCCTCTAGGCAGATACACCTGGCGAGAAGGGGGGAGAGAATGAGCAACACCCTCCACGAACAACCCACCGCAGCGTCACAGCCAGGCTGGCTGGCTGCCTGGGCCATCGCCTGGGACCGGTTCTGGTTCACTCCCTCCAACCCACTGCTAGTGAGCATCCTCCGGATATTCACCGGCAGCCTCCTGACCTGGTCGAGCTTCGTCTGGCTCCTTGACGCTGAGGGATTCTTTGGAGGGACGGCCTGGCAGGCACCAGCCAATGTCTGGAGGATGAATGATCAACCGTGGCACTGGAGCTGGTACTTTGCGGCGGAAGTTCCCGGCGGCGTTTCATCCCTGGCGATGATCTCACTGGTGGCCTCGCTCGCACTAACCTGTGGCCTGCTGACTCCACTGGCTGCGGTTCTGGCGCTCGCTGGCTACCTCAGCGCCGTCAACCGGGCACCACTCAACAGTTTCGGTTTTGACGACGTCATTGGCCTGCTTCTTGTCCCCTTGGTGATTGGTCCGGCAGGGGCACGGCTCTCTCTTGACCGACTGATCTGGCCACGCCTTCACCGTGGTGACCCGAGCGTGCGGGCAACCATTGCCCTGCGGCTCATACAACTCCACCTCTGTGTGCTCTATTTTTTCTCGGGTACTGGCAAACTGCTGGGAGCGAGCTGGTGGGAAGGGACCGCGCTTTGGGGGGCACTCGCCAATAGCCAGTACCGCACGCTCGACCTCACCTTACTCGCCTGGCATCCACTCGTAATCAATGCACTGACGCTGGGCACGCTATTTTGGGAGATAAGCTACGCTGCCCTCATTTGGCCACGACTCACCAGACCACTGGTTTTAGCGATAGCTGTGCCAGTCCACTTGGGAATTGGCCTGGCAATGGGCATGATGGAGTTTGGTCTGGCGATGCTCGTCGCCAACATGGCCTTCCTGCCTCTCGGCCTCGGTGACCACGTGGCCACCGTTCATTCCTCCCCACCGCTGGATCGCATTCATGATTGACACACTCGCCGTAGTTGGTGCCACGGGTGCCGTCGGCCGTATTATTCTCGACCTGCTTGTCGACCGAGACTTCCCAGCACGCCAGATCAAATTGCTGGCTTCACCACGATCAGCTGGTCGCACGGTTGAGGTAGGGGGACGGCAGTTCACCGTTGAGCCGCTGACGCCCGAGGCGTTCACCGGCGTTCAGATCGCCATCGGCAGTACTCCAGACGAGGTGGCCGCTGAGTTTGTCCCATGGGCAGTTGAACGGGGAACCGTGGTGGTCGACGAAAGTGCTTTTTTTCGGATGCAGCCTGATGTGCCACTGGTCGTACCAGAGATCAATCCAGAAGCCATTGCAACGCACCACGGCATCATCGCCAGTCCGAACTGCTCAACCACACAAATGGTCATGGTGATGAAGCCGCTTCACGATGCAGCCCGGGTTCGTCGGGTCATCGTCAGCACCTATCAGGCTGTTAGTGGAGCCGGCTTGGCGGCAACGAACGAACTGAAGGAAGGACTCTCGGCCTGGCTGGCGGGCACACCTGAGTCCCCGCAGGTATTCGCCCATCCAATCGCTGCCAACTTGATCCCGCAGATTGGCTCACTTCGTGACGGTGGGGGCACCAGTGAAGAAATGAAAATGGTGCACGAGACCCGGAAAATCTTCGGAGACGATTCCATCGGTGTCTGTGCCACGTGTGTCCGCGTGCCGGTAGCCGACGCACA
Organism: Planctomycetia bacterium; assembly: GCA_009919445.1. Lineage (GTDB taxonomy): Bacteria > Planctomycetota > Planctomycetia > Pirellulales > UBA1268 > UBA1268. Next base: position 11,280 of record RGBY01000004.1, on the reverse strand, counting down.
CAGCGAAACACTGATCATCGAAACCGAACAGCCGCTCGACCCTGACGAGGCCCGGCGTCTGCTTACCGGCTTCAATGGCATTACCGTCATCGACGATCTGGCTGCTGGACACTATCCGATGCCGCGTGGAGCAGGGGGCCGTGATGATGTCTTTGTTGGCAGAATCCGCCGTGATCCCTCCGGGCCAAACTCCCTGGCCATGTGGTGCGTCTCCGACAACCTGCGGAAGGGTGCCGCCACCAATGCGGTGCAGATTGCCGAGCGACTGGCAGCAGGAATGGCCTGAGCGATGGGCCGAACACTCCTCCTGCGACTCGCCTATGAAGGAGGCCGCTTCAGTGGCTGGCAATCACAGCCTGGTCGGCGCACGGTGCAGGGGGTACTGGCCGAAGCCATCACTGCCGTTTCGGGTGAACAGATTCTGCCCAAGGGGGCCAGCCGGACAGATGCCGGTGTTCACGCGGTCGATCAATTAGTTGGCTTCACCAGTACGAAAGATCACGCTCCTCAGGTCTGGCTGAAGGCCCTCAACGCCAACCTGCCTGAAGATGTGGTCGTGCTGTCCGCGGTGGAGGCCCCGGAGGATTTCGACCCCGTCTCAGCAGCCGTCACCAAGCGGTACCGCTATCGAATTCACGATGCAGCCAGCCGACCAGTACTGGCACGGCCGTTCGTCTGGCGGTGGAAAACGCCCCTCGATACTGCTGCCATGCAGGCGGCGGCCGAACACCTGATCGGGGAACATGACTTCAGCAGTTTTGAGAACCCATCATCCCCGCGGCAGTCGAAGATCCGCCGAATTGACGCCATTGATATCGGCCGGCGGCAGGGGGGGGATGAAGTCCCCGGGGCGGAGGTCTGGATCGAGGTCGAAGGGAATGGTTTCCTCTACAATATGGTTCGCATCATTGTTGGCACGCTGGTCATGGTTGGCTGTGGCAAGCGGTCACCCGAATGGACCGGCGAGGTTGTTGCGGCCTGTCACCGCCCCGCTGCCGGACCGACCGCGCCCCCGCAGGGACTGATGCTGCTGCGAATCAATGTTGCCCCTGAAGCGATTGCGGTATGCCATGGCTCGTCCGCCTGAACAACTCGGTTCCATTCGACTCACCAGACAACTTGGCCTCGGTCGCCGCTGCCAAATCTGGGAAGGAATCGAGGCAGGGGGGGCAAAGCGAGTCGCGGTTAAAGTTGCCACACCTGAGGCGGCCGGAAACGCCGAACTCAAGCGGCTGCTCAAGCATGAACTGGCAGTCGCCCAGTCGCTCGACCACCCTGCGATCATCAAGATTGATCGCTACTCAACGGCCGGGGGCTTGCCCCATCTGGTCATGGAACTTTTCCGTCACCCCAATCTCAAGCAGCGGCTGACCGGTGGTCCGGGCCCGCTGGCTGAGCAGGCCCAAAAGATTGCAGTCGGCGTGGCCGATGCGGTTACCCATCTGCATGAACGCGGCTGGGTACACCGTGACCTCAAGCCCGAAAACATCCTGCTCGATGACAGCGGCACCATTCGCCTCATCGATCTTGCCCTGGCCGTCCATCCCGTAGGCCTGCTGGGACGACTCCTTCCGCGGCGGGCGAAGGCTCAGGGATCGATCAGTTACATGCCCCCCGAGCAAATCCGTGGTGGTGCGGTAGATCAACGAGCCGATGTCTACGCCTTTGGATGCCTGCTCCATGAATTGCTGACCGGCCGGCCACCATTCACCGCCTCTACCCAGCAGGAACTGCTGAGCAAACAGCTGCATGCCAGCGTGCCAGCGGCGGCAGCCACGAATGAGGCTGTTTCAGGTCAGGTCGATGGCCTGCTTCGGCAGCTCCTCGCCAAAAAGCCAGCCGATCGGCCTGACAGCATGAAAGAACTCGCCTCAACACTCCGGCAGATCCCATTCTTCAAACCAGGCAGCCAGCCAGCGGTAGCACCAAACGCCGATTGACGGCAACTCGGCCCGCTGACGACAATAGGGTTTGAAAATATCGACCGTTTGTTCGTTGGCGTTCATTGCCGGATGAGATAAAAGGAAACCAGCATGGCTCGAGGGCTCCACCGTCTACCGCTTGAAAAACCGATTTACGAACTCGAAGATCGGATTGTGGAACTGGAAACGGCACCGCTTGGCCAGCAGGCCCAAGACGAACTGCAGCACCTTCGCCAAGAATGCGCTGACCTGCAAAAACAGATTTTCAGCAACCTCGATCCCTGGCAGACCGTTGAAGTGGCCCGGCACCCTGACCGGCCCAAGACAAGTGACTATTTAGGCCTCGTCTTTGACGAGTTTGTTGAGCTGCATGGCGACAAGGCGTTTGGTGATGATCCAGCCATGCTGACCGGCTTTGCCAAGCTCGATCGACATAAGGTCTTGGTAGTCGGCCATCAGAAAGGCAAGACGCTCACCGAACGGCAGGCATGTCACTTTGGCTGCGCCCATCCCGAGGGCTACCGCAAGGCCATGGGCAAGATGCGACTGGCCGCCAAGTATGGACTGCCGGTGATCTGCCTGATCGATACCCCCGGCGCGTACCCAGGAGTTGGGGCCGAGGAGCGTGGACAGGCCCAGGTGATCGCCGAAAGCATGTTCCTGATGGCGACGCTCCGTGTGCCGATCATCTGCGTGGTTATTGGCGAGGGAGGCTCAGGGGGTGCGCTGGGAATCGGCGTTGGCGACCGGGTCGCCATCCTTGAGCATGCCTACTACAGCGTCATCAGCCCGGAAGGCTGTGCCGGCATTCTCTGGAAAAGCGCCGAATTCAAGGCCGATGCGGCACGCTCCCTCCGCATGCGGGCCTGGGACCTCAAGGAATTCGGTGTCGTCGACAAGGTGATCGACGAACCCCGAGGAGGCGCCCACCGGGACCCACGGCTCATGGCAGCGCGACTGAAGACCTTTTTGGAACGCTCACTCAAAGAACTGGTGGCCCAGCCGATCGACGAACTCGTCGACAACCGTTACGAGAAGTTCCGCAGGATGGGCGTCTTTCTGGAAGACACCGCCGCCCCAGCCAGCAGCTGAGCGGCGACGTGGCCCGACATACTGCCGGCGATTGACGAGTCACTTCTGGTAGCTCACCGAAGTCGGTCTCAGGTGAATCCTGTCTGCCTGCAGTGCTTCCCCGCAGATGACCTACAGGCAGATGGTCTACAGGAAGAGGGCGGGGAAGAACCCCGCAGGCTCCTGGCCAAAAACCCGAAGAACCCCCCTGCTTTTGACCCCTTCTGCAACGTCCGATAATGTCCGTTATGTCCGGTTTTGGTACCTCTTTCCAGCGGCAAACAGGCTATTCCAACAATTGGCCAGCTCCCCTGCCCATCTCCTGCAGCGGCAGTTGTGATCACCTCACTACGGGCAGCGGTGACTGCGAGCCAACAGGAAATCGGGCCGGCAGACTTGCCCCAGGCTGTCCTCCAGTAGCTGGAACTGGAGCCACCGAACCAGCAGGTTGGAAGGCCGTTGGCACCGCTCCCCCGAAGGCCGACTGTTGATTGTCATAGCGGCCAGCGGTCGCTGAGTTGCTCGTCGCTGGCAGCCAGGCTGCTGCGGCTGCCACTGCCGAACCAGCCTGTGCCTGCCTCTGTCCCTGCCCCTGACCTGCGTCCGACCCAGGCGTCTCGACACCCGCCCAGGCCGCGACCGATGTCACCCCATCAAGAACCGCCTGCCACGAACTGGCCATCGGTTCAGCAACCTGACCACTTTCGCCGGCGATCCCGCTGGCTGCAGTCGTACCAGTGCCGTCAAACTGCTGCTGGAACTGCTGCAGGAACGGATCGACTGTTTCATGAATCTGTGGGGGCAGGTACCGATCGGCCTCACCAATGAGCTTGGCCACAAGCTGGCCACTTTTGCTGCCAGTGATCTGGCCGCGATAGGCGGGCATCATAGTGACAGCGAAAAAGGTCACCACGACGCAGATCAGGGCCCCCTTGGCGAGGCCGAAAACAAGCCCTAACTGGTGATCGAATGCTGAGAGGTGAACGGCATCAATGGCTGTTGAGACCAGGCGAAACGTCAGCCAAACCGCAATCGACGTACCGACATAAAGGGCTAGCATCGCCAGAAGCCGGTTCCACGGAGGTGGCTGACCAATCAAAGGAGCCAACTCCGCACTAAACCGCATCGCCACAAAAGAACTGAGGCAGATCCCCGCAATCCAGGCGATCTGCCAGACAATTCCCTTGAAATAACCGAGCACGCCCGTCGTCGCGAGCAGCCCCAGCATCACCAAATCGTAACTTTCAAACGCCACGACAAAACCTCCAAGTCGATGCCTCTTCAAAGGCAGAGGCACCAGCAACCCTGACAAGCCATTCCGCCAGATACATGCTGAAAAGCCTCATTTCTGCCAGTTGCTGCCCATGGTGCGGGGAAAGTCACAACGACCGTTCAGGCCGCACGCTGACTGCAAGCAGATGCGGACTCTAGAGGCCATTCGCGCATCCCAAAAGTCCAGTTCATCGGGAGAGATTAGGCACGCGGCACAAGCGACCCAGACACCCCAAAGACCCCAAGCCACCCTCTGGCTTGGCCAAAACAGCCACTTTTCCGACCGTAACGACAATCCCAATGCAAACCAGACAAACACCCTGTCTTTCCCAGACGCGATGTCCGGTCAGGCTGACTATTCGGCTTTGGTGGTGCAGGGGGGACGAGCAGGGCTCGCCTCTGAATTCCTTGGAACAAAAGCCGACACCTCTTTAGGAAAGGTGTCTCTAGGGGCCGTTGTGTGCCCGATGGTCGAAGGAACGGCCATCAGACGTTTACTTGTTGCCCCGCATTCAGGCGTTCGGCACGAGCGAACCGTGACACCGGGCGAGGAGGGATTCGCAGCGTGCCGGGATTCCGTGAGCACATCACCGGTTCGACCATCGTCGGCATTGGCTACGGGGCAGCAGCCTGGTACGTCGGTGAGGTGCCGCCGCTGACATGCCTGCTGGGCACGGGGCTCTGCTCGGTTGCCGGCATGCTTCCAGATCTCGACAGCGGGCCCGGCATTCCCATGCGAGAGAGCGTCGCCTTTGCTGCGGCTGTCACGCCCGTGATGCTACTCCCCCGTCTGGAGCAATTTGGGCTGCCGACCGAGGCCGTCATTCTGGTCTGTGGTGCCATCTATTTGGCAATTCGCTTCGGTGTGACCTACCTCCTCAAGGAGTTTGCGGTTCACCGTGGCATGTTCCACAGCATTCCGGCAGCCGCCATCGCTGGCTTTACAGCCTTCCTGGTCTTTGCCGCGCAGGAGCCGATGCACCGCTATTTCGTGGCCAGTGCCGTGGTTCTCGGCTTTCTGACACATCTCATCCTTGATGAAATCTGGTCAGTCAAAATGGGCATGTTCGGGCCAAAGATCAAAAAGTCGTTTGGAACGGCGGTCAAATTTCTTGGCAACGAGGCCTGGGCCAACATTGTCACCTACCTCCTTGTCATCATCTTGGGAGCGCTGGCTGCAAACGACGCCGCCGTCACCGAACAGCTCTCGGTGGTCCGACAGCAGGTTGAACAGGCTAGCCGACAGTACCCAGCCACTCCCGGGCTTCAGCCTGTTTACCGCCGCTAGTTTCAGTAGCCGAGTCCGGAGCCCAGACGGAAACACAGACGCAAAACAAGATTCGGGGCAGGCCGCCACGCCCTTGCCTGCCCCGTCTGACTAAACGATCATGAGGTGCAGCCCCCCTGCTCACTCTCTTTAGAAAGCCCTTCCGTTAATGGATCTGCCCGCGGCTGCCATTCCGGCGTTTGGTTTGAACAGTTACCTGCTGCTATCCGGTTACCTGCTGCTGGTCGCAGCGGCTGCTTTCGCCGGAGGAAGTTCCGTCGCGTTCCTGTCACTCGGCCACCGCCGGCTCCAGGTTCTCCTGTCATTCACTGGCGGGGTCCTCCTCGGCGTCGGCATGCTCCACCTGGTCCCGCACGCCTACCTTGAGTTTGGTCGTCGCCTCGACACCACCATGAGCTGGGTTCTCGGCGGGTTCTTCGCGATGTTCCTGCTGGAACGGGCCTTTCATGGTCATTCCCACCACACGGCCGACGGTGGTGACGCGACCACAACCTGCCTTCACGATGCCGACGCCCACGATGAATTGCATGGGCACGCCCCTCACCCGGCCCACCACGAACAGCCCACCAGCCGCTGGGGCTGGGGTGGCGCATTCGTTGGCCTTGGGTTACACAGCCTCGCCGACGGTGCCGCGTTGGCCGCTGCGGTCGGCGCTGACGCCACCCACGGGGCTGGCTGGCTGGCTGGACTGGCCGCATTCCTGGCTATTCTCCTGCACAAGCCTTTCGACGCTGGCATCATTGCCACGCTCATGCTGGGTGCCGGTTGGTCACAGCGGGCGCGGCTGCTTATCAACCTGGCTTACGCGACAGCCGTACCGCTTGGCGCTGCGGTTTTCCTGCTCAGCCTCGACCTCCTCGGCGATCGACAACAGGCAGTCACCGGCGCGGCCCTTGCGCTGGCAGCTGGTGCTTTTCTTTGCATTGCGGCCGCAGACCTCCTGCCTGAGGTGCAGTTTCACAGTCACGACCGCATCTTGCTGACTGTCGCCCTAACCTTGGGCATCACACTGGCCTGGGGCATCACCGTGCTGGAAAGGTATTCCCATCCGCACAATCGCCCAGTGAACGAAAGCGGGCAGACGGTCTTCCAGCCAGCCGTGAAAATTCAGACTGGCGGCAGTTTGACCGGCTGAAGCCGACCCCACCAGCACACCGGCACAGCGAGGCTGCTCGCTCCTCAGCCGACTGTGGGCGTCTCCGCTAGCGGTTCTACCTCGAGCCCCCGGCTCGAACGAACCTCACGCACGTCAGCCATGACCGCCTCAATCAGCTGCTGCTGCTCATGAATACGAGTCCGCTGGGCCGCGAAACAGGCCGCGATAACAGCGGCCAGCCCCAGGCCCCCTACCAGATGAGGCGTCACCCAGTCTGCACTCCCCTGCCGACCGGCGGCAGGATCCGCAGCTCCGCCAAGCGCCACAATGGCCACAACGCTCAGCATCCCAAACAATGCAAACGGAAATGAACGACGCTTAATCTGCTTGCTCTGGGTGATGAACGTCGGCGACAAACCGTAGGTCTCAACAACCTCTCGGCACCAGCGTCCCGTACCAATGAAATAGGTCACCGACATGCTGTTCACCAGCACCACCACCAAAGCCGCCAACACGCCGGAGAGCCGATGGACCGTGCCCCACCGCAGGATGGCCGGGTCGGTCTGGCCATGAAGATCACCCAGCCACAGCCCAAGACCGGCCGTCGCAACCATCAGGGACACCGCAAAGATGGCGACCCAGCTGAACATCTTTTCCATAATCTCTTTCCGTGGCCGAAGGGGAAATTCACCAGCCAGCGATCTCATCGACACCGCACCAGCTTCCTTCAGGATAGTCAGCCAGAGACCCAGGTGACAGCGTGGTGGCTGCCCAACGGTAACAAGGCCCCCTGCCCTCCTGCTGAGGCCAGCCCTGAGGGAATCTGCCTGGGGCCGCCGCTGCTACGGCCGCAGCGGGCTGGTCTGCTTGAGAAATGTCTCGGTAACATCGACCAGCCCCTGCTCACTGGGGCGGTAGACAAACGCAGCAGAATCGACTGGTTCGTTCAGCCGAACATCGTAAATCTCAAGAACGGAGTAGGGTTCGGGAGTTGACGTTGCCGCCACCGGTCGGTCTCCGAGTACCGCCTGCCACTCAACCCGGAATGGAAACAGTTGCCGACTGCCAATCACCAACTCAACCGACCAGGGCATGCCCTCGGGAAGCTGCTGGGGAAGAATGCCTTCCGGCGTCTTCGCAGCATCTGCCTCTGCCGGCAGGAGGGCAGCAAGTAGCGTGGGAGCCCACTTCCCTTCAACCCGCCAGACAGGCAAGCCCTCTAGCGTGGCAGCCTCGGCGGCATGAAACTGAAACCACTGTCGCAAAAGGGCCAACGAGCGTTGCAGGCCGCCAAGATGAGGCGAGACCACGCCGGCGGGCAAAGGTCCTGACTCTTCGAGTTTGGCTCGCACCCGCGAGATGTCGACTCGCTCAAGCCGAGGTGGGTCGTCACTGTTTCGCTGAAACCTCCAGAACGAGAGGCCGTCAGACAGTTCGAGCAATTCAAAAGTCGCGTCATCGGCCGTGGTCACCGTCTCAAAGCGAAAACGCTGATCTGCCCCCCTTCCCTGCTGCAGGTAACGGCCCGTGCCTACCAGCACACGGTCACCCACTCGGGTCCGCTGCCGAACGCGAGCTGAGATCGAATCTGCCCGCCCCAGTTCGGCCAGCATGGCGGCCACGATACGTTCCGGCTGGCCATCCAAAGCCGGCTTGGACCCGGCAGCCACCGCCTCTCCCGCCACATTTCGTTGATAGACGCTTCTGCCGGACGCCCCCTCCTCTGCGGCCCAGGCTGCCGTCGCAGCTAAGCAAATAAGGCAAACAAGTCTGACAAGGCCCCCTTTCCGACGAAGGAATGACATCCACCCTCGGTCAATTCCCGGGCCAAGAGGCCACCTGCCCCTGCCAAAACGCACCAATTCGGTTGAGTCTGCCGGTTTTTCCAAAGATTGCGATCCGGAAAAGTCGAAGGATAGGAAGGCGTCAGGTTTGCCGTCGCCACCAGATGACGCAAGTCACCTGCGAGCGGCTGATTCTACGCCATCCGCACCAAATCGGCCCATGCCGATCAACCGACCAAAAACAAGTTCCCCCTCACCGCCCACCGGTTCTCATGCCCTGGAGGCCCTGACGTGATGCTCAACCGACACCTGCAGAAACTCGTCGGACTGTCGCTGGCCACAGCCCTGACTGGCTGTCACATCCCGGCGAATTCCCCCCTGTCTGGAATCGCTGGCCTCCGGCCAGCGGGCCAGCCGCACACCAATGTCCTGCCACCAGCCGAGATGCTTTCCCACCCCGGACCCGGGGTCGATGGACCCGGGCCAGGAATTATCGCTCCTGTCGGCTACGAAGAAATGATCGCCGCTGGCCCACCAGGAATGCTTCCTGAGGCCGGCGGCCCCATGGCCATGCCAGGACCTCCACTGTCGCAGGTCGGATTCATCGGCCCTGACGGCATGCAAGTCCGCTGGGATGTCAATACCGCAGGTGGCTTTGACTCAACGCCGTTGGTCGCCCCTGGACGCTATGACTTCCCTCAGGGTGCGATCTATCGCCTCAAGCTCACCAACATCCCAGGCCGGGAGGGAGCGGAACTCTACCCAACCCTGGAAGTGGCCCCGACCACGCCGAGAACCGCAGCCTTCATTGCTCACAATACGGTTCCCGTTCAGCTCACGGACGAAGATCTTGATCAGGTGATGACAGGGAACTTTGTCACCAAGGTGGTCTACCTTCCCGACCCCGACTATCAGGAATTGGCTGTTGCGGGTGTCGAGACACTTGTCAGCACGCGGCTCGATCCGGGCGTTGATCCAGTTGTCGAGGCCGACCGACGTGGTTCTATCCTGGCGATCATTCGGATCGGCAATAAAGATCTTGAATCAGCCGTTGTCGGCAATGCCATGCCAGCCGACGGGATGGTGCAGACAGCAGGCGGCGTGCCGCTAGGCATGCCCTGCGGGAGCGACCCGCAGCAACTGCCCCCAGCGTTCGTTGCCGGCATGACCGCCCCACACTACGGCATGCCGATCACGGGCACCCCCATCGGCCTGCCCGGCCCACCCCATGTTCCACTCGGGGTACCTGCCGGCCTCCAGAAGCACACCATTACCAATCACACCCGAACCAGCCTGCCTGGGCCGACAAAGCAGCTCAAACTGCACGTGCAGCAGGCTCCTGGGCTCAGTTACCCAAAGCCGGCCAGCAAGGCCTATGTGGCGGAACGGGCTGACGTCCCCAAGATTCACCTGAAGCAGCCCCGGGAAGATCGCACCCGTTGGGTCGACAACGGTGGTCCTGACCCTGATGCCGAAGCGGCGGCAGCAATCATCTGCCGCGACTGCCCGCCCGAGCCTCCTGCCTTCTGACGCAGCCCGGCTTGAGCCAGCCGGTGGCGAGCGACGGCCACCGCGACGAGTAGACCCCTGATAGTTCACGATGCAAAAAACTGACACCTTCATCCGGACAGGGTCCGCGCTGCGGAACCTCGGCGGCATGCCGACGATGGCCTTGGTGGCTCTGGGAATAGCGACAGCTGCGGCTGCCGCTCCTCTCGGGACCACCGCTCCAGGGCCCATTGTCGAAATGACAGAACCGGGAGCGATTGGCACGATCCGCCGCCCGCAGTTCGGTCCCCGTCCGGATGGTGTGTCCAGTTATTCTCAGCCGGTCGAAATCAGTGGCCCAGAGGGGCTCAGCCTCTCAGTTGAAACAGCTGCTGGCTGGTCGTCACCCGAGCCCCTACCACTACGCATTGGCTTCGAGCCAGGCCGAGCTTACCGGCTGCGACTGACTGACATTCCAGGGAAACCGGCTGACGTCCTCTACCCCTCACTACAGGTGCTGGCCCCGCTGGCCGCTCCTCGAGGGCAACGCTGGCGGTTTCCCATCGAACTGGTCATCGACCGCGATGATCTCGATGAGGCTTCTTCCGGAAGCCATGTTCGCCGGGTTGTCTATCTGTCGCACGAGCCAGAGGCCGCCGACGTGCTTGCCAGTCGCTGGTTCGACGCTCGACCCGGAGATGATTGCCTGGAGGTCGCAAAGACACTGGGAGAACCAGTGGCTGAACTCAGAATTGGCAACCGGCTTCCCCTGCTGCCCGTCGGAACGACACCATGATTCCCCGTCGCCAGCCACGCTTTGCCCCGAACCGTCTGGCCGCAGCAGTGCTGGCCTTCTGGGGTATCAGTTTCTGGAGCATCGGCTTCTGGGGCACCGCACCCACTCAGGCAGCCCCCCCTGCCCTGCCTGAACCGGTATCCTGTGAGCCGGTCTTCCCACCTGCGGCTGCGTTCCGGCTGCTTCCGCCTGCCGTGCTCCCCCCGCCGATCTGCGATGGGGGTGACGCTTACGCACCAGCTCGGCCACATGGCCAGTTTGATATTGTCGGCCTGTCGGCAGGTGATACCGTCGCTCGCTACCGCGCCGCCAACGGCCCACCGGCTACTGCCGCAGACGCTGCCAAAGCATCGGGGATGGCCGTCTCCAACCGCACCTGCATCTACACGCCACGGTTCGGATCAGTCCGGCAGGTCGTGCGACTGTATGAAGAAAAACTTCCTGTCGGCCCCAGTGGCGTCACCGCTGAGGCCAGCGTAACAAGCGATACGGCCCTCCAGCCTGTCGGCCGGGCCGCCCAGTGGGTGAACCTACAGGCCGCCAGACGATCTGACAGTGGTCTG